>DUPC01000006.1 GCA_012838545.1 Acholeplasmataceae bacterium | reverse complement strand
TGAGGTTTAAAGGTGCCTTTTGGTCTACCTTTATTTGGACCACGATGCTTACCAATTTGTGATTTTAAACCTTCTACACCTAATTCTCTATAGGATCTTAACCAATATACAAGGGAAGTAGATGAGACATTGTACTTGGTAGCACATGCACGTATACTAATACCATTATTTATATGATCTTCAACAATCTGTAATTTTTCTTCCTCGGTAAATAAATAACTTGATCTTGTTTCTACCATATATTCCTCCTAATAGATAAAAGATAACAAAAAAAGCAGACTGTGTCAATCTATTAACACTGTCTACTTTTATTGTACCACTTCACTAAGTATTAGGCCTTTTTTTACGTTCAACTAGGAAAAGGTTTCTTTCTGCACGAAATATTAAAGCTTAGTGCGTGTTGTCAATAGCATTTTTACTAGGGGTTTTTTGGTTCTGCAAAAACACGAAAACTTAAAAAAGAAAAATAAAAAAATCATGATATTTTTTGTTCATTGATATATGTCTCTATTTTTGATATAATATACATAGATTATGCTTTACAAAAAAGGTAGTTAAAAGGGAGTGTGCAAAATGATATTTAAGAATAAAGTGGCTGTTGTGACCGGTGGAGCACATGGAATTGGAAAAGCAGTAGCCGAACAATTTACTGCTTTAGGGGCAAAGGTTGCCATTATAGATATAAAAGACAATCCCTATTTTGTTGGGGATATTGCAGAAAAATCAGTATTAGAAAGGTTTGCAGAAAAAGTCATTAATGACTTCGGGAAAGTGGACTTTCTTATTAATAACGCACCGCCTGCCATGCATGGAATAAGCGATTGTACATACGAGCAATTTGCAAAAGCTTTGGCAGTCGGTGTAACAGCACCTTTTTATTTGGTAAAATTATTCAACAACCACTTTGCCAAAGGTGCATCGATTATTAATATATCTTCTTCACGGGATAGACAAAGCCAACCTAACACCGAAAGTTATACAGCCGCAAAAGGCGGTATTTCTGCCTTGACTCACGCACTTGCGATTTCATTGGCAGGACGTGTTCGAGTCAACTCGATTTCTCCGGGGTGGATAAATACTTCCGATACAGAAATTACTGGTGCAGATGCAACACAACAACCAGTCGGTCGAGTCGGAAAACCTGCTGATATTGCAGAAATGGTAATGTTTCTTTGCTCCGATAAAGCCGGGTTTATAGCGGGCGAAAATATTTGTATCGATGGCGGTATGACTAAACAAATGATTTACCATGGCGACCAAGGGTGGTCATTTAAAGAACAAAATTAATTTCAGCAACAATATTGAAGGAATTAAAAAGCCATATTTGAACTAAAATTCAAGCATGGCTTTTTTTTGTTAATTATTTATCGTATCTTTTAAGTTATCCAAATAATTCATGTCTGAATCACTGATTTCAAAGTCGATTTCGCTATTTGCTTCAATAAATTCTGCATGAGTGGATTTTGGCAGTGGCAAGACATCTTTTTGAATAAGATACCTAATACAAATTTGTGGTAAAGATTTGCGATACTTCTCGGCAATCTTTTGAATCTCTGGATTCTTTAGGATACGACCGGTCGCAAGCGGTGAGTAACCTTCAACAAGGATGTCATTTGCTTGGCAATACTTAGTTAATTCATCCTGGGTATAACCAACAAAGTATCTAATTTGATTTACCATCGGTTTAAAGTTTGTTTGCTTTATTAGATTTTCAATATCAGCTATCTCAAAGTTCGAAACACCGATTGATTTTACCTTACCTTCCTGATATGCTTCAATCATCGCTTTCCAGACTTCAACATTTTCTTTATCATAATTTTGGGGATTGCTTGAATGCATTTCGCTCCATGGCTTTGGTGCATGGATAAGTAATAAATCAATATATTCACAATTTAATAATTCCAAAGATCGGTTAATTATTTCCTTTGCTTTATAATAGGATTTAATTTCTGCCGGAACTTTTGTTGTAATGAAGATTTCCTTTCTGTTAATTCCTGAATCTCTTACAGCTTTTCCTACACTTTCTTCATTACCATAGGCGCTTGCGGTATCGATATGATGATATCCAACTTTTAATGCTGATGTAACGCTGTCAAAACACACTTGACCATTAGGTATTTGCCAAGTGCCAAATCCTAATTTAGGAATTTTTACTCCATTATATAGAGTAAATGTTTTATTCATTGTTTTCATTAAATTTCCTCCTTGATCAAACGACCCTACATTAATTATAACAAGGGTTAAGAATATATGCAAAATAATTGAAACTATTTTTTTATTTAGTTTCATCTTCTAACGACTTTTTTTAAAAAAACAAATAAGGTAATTTTACTCCAAACCATTGAAACGGAAAATTGGGCAATTGCTCATGTGCCATAAATAACAAAGAGGTTTTTTATGGAGATTTAAAAGGGGATTTTTAGAATGTACTAAAAGACAAAGGTGTAATATGAAAAGATGAAGGAAAGAAAAAAATGCAAAAAGTACATATTTTTTTTAATAAAAAGGTATAAGGGCTACTCCCTTATATGGTACAATGATAATGAAAAAACTATCAACTAGTTTTATCAAGACCTTTATTGATGGCGGTGGGTGTATCTTGCTGATTCCAAATAAGAGAAGGAATGCTATGAAAACAAATTTCAATGAAGAAACAACTAAATTTTTGGATAATCTCAATCATTCCCATCGAGATTTAATTGAAGCTTTAAGGAAGATAATTCTGGAAATGAAAATTTAATTGAAAATATAAAGTGGAATGCTCCCAATTATGTGTATCAAGAAACAGACATTATTACCTTGATACTATTCTCGCCCAAACAAATTTAAGTCATTTTTCACAAGAAAGCTAAAGCAAAGGTACCACCGAAGGACAAACCATTAACTAATAATTATGAAATAATTGATTGGAAGTCAAACGATCGAGCGGTTGTTGCTTTTTTAGAATATACATGAATTAAATGAAAAATTCGAGATGTTTAAAAATATAATTAAAGATTGGATAGAATTTATAAATTGTGAATCAGTTTTTTTAAAAAAAGCAATTTAAAAAGCAAATAATACCATAGATATAGGGATAGAAACAAGGCGTGCGATATTACGTGCTAAACGTTAAGATATTGAGGTGTGAGTATGAAAAAAATAAATCTGTTTAAGGGCATTAAGAAGTGGATATGGTTTATCTTTGTACCTACAATTATAATTTTTCTAATAATGTTATTATCTGGGAGTATAGAATTTTACCGAAATGTGCAAATGGGTGCACCGCTTGAAGAGTATAAAGCCCATATGGATAAGCGTATTCCTGCTTTGATGAGGCGTTATAATATTCCGGGCTGTAACATCGCACTCGTGAAAGATAGCGAAATTGCCTGGGCCCAAAGTTATGGCTATGCAGATGTGGCAAGCGGAAGAGCGTTGACGGTCGACACTCCAATGAGTGTACAATCCATAACAAAATCAATTACCGCTTGGGGGGTTATGATACTATTGGAAAAAGGGCTTATTGACTTGGATGTCCCTGTGTCACAGTATTTAAATAGTTGGCAATTTCCAGCGACTGACTATTCAACGAATCAAATTACCGTCCGTCAGCTATTGAGTCACACTTCCGGGATGCCTTTGGGAGATTTTACCAATATCTATTCTCCTGAAGAAGCCAGGCCAACAAACCGGGATGCGATGACCAAGGAAGCAAAGTTAATACGCGAACCGGGGAAAAAGTTCTCATATTCCAACGTAGGTTATAATATATTGGAAATATTAATCGAGGATGTCACAGGCCAAAGTTTTTCCGATTACATCCGTACAAAAATTTTGCTTCCCCTCGGAATGAATAATTCTTTCTTTGACATCGAACCAACAGTTAATCCTTATCCACCAACGGGGTATAATCTGAAAAGCAAACCGGTACCGGTTTATCTTTACCCTTCCAAGGGTTCGGGAGGTTTGTTTGCAACTGTCACCGACATTGCTTTGTTTGCGATTGCGGAGATGAACGATAATTCGGTTATCAGCCAAGAAAGTATAAATCAGATGTATCAGCTAGAATGTCAAAAAATCGGCGTTTATGGGTTGGTATTTAACGGTTACGGATTTGGCCACTATATCGAAAATCTGCCTAACGGTGCGCTCTCGGTTTCGCACGGCGGACAGGGCAATGGCATAATGACGCATTTGCAAATTGTTCCCGAGACAAAAGATGCCATAGTGATTCTTACAAACAGCCAAAGAAGTTGGCCTTTTATCGCCTATATCTTAAGAGATTGGGGGGATTGGCGTGGCTTTTCTTCCGTCGGTATGGAAAAAATAATTTGGGGCCATTATGGCCTTAGTGTAGTGATTGGTCTCTTAATCTCAGCGATTATCCTTGGTATTTTTAGACTTTCTTCAACAATTTACCGACAAAAAAGAATAGATTTTAGGTTATTTAGGGTTATAGCAGCAATTATTATGCTGGGAATATTAATCTGGTGCATATGTCAGGATTACTTGTTTATTACTTCGGTTTTTCCGGTTTTGTCTCTATGGCTTGGAGGTGCAGTTTTTGTATACTCAATAGTCCTTCTATTATCTGGGATAATACCACTCCTTTTTCCAAACAATTCAAATAAGGAAGTAGACCTTGTCAAAATCAATTCTTAAAGCGAGAAAACTATTGTAAAATGAATTGTTAATACCTATGCCTAATTTGAGGTGATTATATGAAGTTTAGCGACAAGTTTGATTTAATACAAAACGAGAATATATCTTTGAAAATAACGGAAAAAGTAATCGGCAGTGCTGAAGAGTTACCGTATTATTATTATGATATCTATCTAAAAAGCGAAGCAAAACAAATCGGCAAGATTAGCATACGCATAGGTCATAACAAGCACTCCTATTATAATGGTAATATTGGTTATGAGATAAATGAAAATTATCGAGGGAAAAAGTATTCTCTGGAGGCTTGCAGTTTGGTTTTACAAGTGGCCAAACATCACAATATGGATTACCTATATTTGACCAGTGATGAGTCAAACATACCTTCTCAAAAAATCATTGAATATCTTGGCGCAAATTATATCGAGACCATAAAACCGCCAAAAGATTACATATTCTATCATGACGGTATTCCAGCTCACAAAATATATAGATTGGATTTATAAAAAAACAAATTGGTAAATAAAGTGCATGTGAAGAAAAATAGAGAAATCTTTCAAAAAGGAAACAATTCGATTCTCTTTTTTATATAAGGATTAATAATTGATATTGTGTTAGGCAAAGGTTATAAAAAAATTTTGGGGACAAACAAAAAAAAAATTAATATTTTTCTTGCAGAAAAAAATTAATAAATGTTAGAATAAGAGAAGTAGATTGTTGGATAAATGGAGAAAAATATGGAAATTATTAAAGTCGAAAAGGTAACTAAATCTTATGTAATTTATGAGAAAAAGCCTGGTTTGCTGGGAATAATTAAAAGTTTCTTTAAAACAAAGAAGATTATTAAGAATGCGGTGGACGATATTTCATTTAGTGTTAACGAAGGCGAAATAATCGGTTACATTGGTCCCAACGGAGCGGGCAAAAGTACTACCATCAAGATGTTGACGGGAATCTTAACACCTACGGAAGGAGAAATCTTCGTCGATGGAATCGTACCTTATAAAAACCGCAGTGTCAATGCGCAAAAAATCGGTGTAGTCTTTGGACAGCGTACGCAGTTATGGTGGGATTTACCGCTAAATGAAAGTTTTACAGTTCTTAAAGAAATCTATCGCGTTCCCGATAAGGAATACTTGGAGCGGATGGAATATTTTAACCAAATCTTTGGGTTAAACGAATTTATGAAACAACCGGTTCGCCAATTGTCTTTAGGTCAAAGAATGAAAGCCGAGCTCGCCGCAAGCTTTCTCCATAACCCTAAAATCGTTTATTTGGATGAACCGACGATTGGTTTAGACGTTGTGGCCAAAGAAAACATTCGGAAAACCATCAAAGAAATTAACCGAAAATTTAAAACAACCGTCATTTTAACGACTCACGATTTAAACGATATCGAAGAATTATGCCATCGTATTCTTTTGATTGACCAAGGGAAAATAATATATGACGGTGATATCGAACATCTCAAAGAAACCTATGGTTCCAAAAAAATTATCAACTTTACTTTGAAGGATGCAAACGATATCGACTCCATTGATATTGAGAAAGAATTCAAACACCTTGATAAAGACATTTTCATCGAAAAGGACCAAAAACAGATAACCGTGATATTTAATAAACATAAACTTGCGATAAAAGAAATTACTTCCTTTGTATTAAATCATGTTGAGGTAAGCGATATCGATATTTCCGATGATCCGTTGGAAAATATCATCAAAGAAATCTACAAAAAAGGAATAGTATAGGGATACCATGTTGAAGAAGTATTTTCCTTTTTTAAGGGCAAGTTTAATCAATGTATTTATTTATCGGGGAAGAATTCTTCTTTGGATATTGGTGGATATATTCCGTTTTGTCATGATGTTGTTTTTATGGATAAGCGTTTATAAAAACAATGCCAGTGTCAACGGGTTTAATTTGGATGAAATATTAATCTATTTTTCTTTAGTCGGTGTAACTTCAATCTTTACTTTTAGCGAAGTTCAATTCGACATGTCTTTTGAAATCCGAAGGGGAACTATAAGCTATTATTTAGTAAAACCGATTAAATATAAGACAAGGCTGTTCTTTGAAAATCTCGGAAGTGTCACGGGAAGCACCATTATCATCCTGCCCATCAGCCTAATAACCATGCTTTTAGTAATTTTGGTTTTTGATATTTCTTTTGCCATCACCCTTCCTCAAGTTCTGTTCTTTCTTGCCTATATTCCCTTAATCATGTTGTTTGTTTTTGAGTATGGTTTTTTCTTTGGGAATTTAATGGTTTATACGAAAAACAACTTCGGTTTATCCATTTTGATGGGTGTCATGATGAGGGCTTTATCGGGTGCATTAATTCCTTTGGCTTTTTATCCGCAGTTCCTTTTAAAAGTGGTAAACTTTTTGCCTTTCCGTTATATTACTCATCCGGTTTTGATAATACTGGATAAAGTGGAACAACCAGAAATCTTGATAGGGATGCTTGCTTTTGTTGGGTGGATAGCGGTGTTTAAATTAATCAACTATGTCATTTATAAAATTTCTTTAAAACGCATGGTTATATTCGGTGGTTGATATGAAAAGGTATTTGCATATATATTCCTGTTTTATCAAACAGTACTTAAAAGGCTTGATTACTTATCGCACCGATTTCTTGGTGGGAATGTTGGCTTTTTTGCTTGATCAAAGTTTAGGTCTCTTTTTTCTCTACGTTGTTTTTGACAACATTGACGCTTTAGCCGGTTTTAGCCAATACGAGGTCTTTTTAATGTATGGAATCGGCCAAATCCCTAAAGGAATTGACCACCTTATCTTTGACAATATCTGGATAATCCCCCGAAACATCCGAGAGGGAAATATGGACCGTTATTTACTGCGTCCCATCAATCCCCTTTTTTCCTATTTGATCGAACGCTTCCAACCTGATGCTTTTGGCGAAATAATATTGGGAATAGCTATTTCCTGTTATTGCTTTATCTTTGGGGGAATTGCGATTACTTTATCCAAAACAATAGGATTAATAGTTTTGATTCTAATCAGCGTGTTTATCTTTACCGCTGTTAAATTAATAACCGCTTCGGTTTCCTTTTGGCTTAAAGATTCGGCGCAGTTGATGCAGATATCTTATGAGTTAAACGACTATACCCGTTATCCCATCAGCATCTTCCCCAAACCGATCCGTTTTATTATGACCTTTATCATCCCCTTCGCCTTAGTTGCTTATTTTCCGACTCTGTATTTATTGGGAAAACAATCCTTTTCCTACGTAATCCTATTTTTGCTTCCAGTTACGATAGTATTATGTTTGTTCGCCCTGTTGTTATGGAATAGAGGGTTGAAAAGATATGAGTCAGCTGGTAGTTAGGTTTTTGGTTGGTTAGGCATAATGGGTCCCAAGGATATAGAAGGCAAGTACAGCCTGTTTGTGGCTTAAATTGTGACTTTATGAATTTACCCCTTTAAGCTTTGATTTTGGATAAAAAAAGTCAAAGCTTTTTTATTATGGAATATCTTTCCTTTTTAATGCTTTCTAAGGCTGTTTTTTTGCCACTTAACAAAATAGGACTTGTTTTTTGGAAAAATATCAGTAAAATAAGAAAATAGTTTATTTTAAAAGGAATGGTCCTATGATGTATTTGATTCATAAATTATTCTCCTTAATTGATGGGACGATGAAGACGCCCAGCAATTACGGATGGTTTCATATTTTGTCATTAATGTTAATGGTGTTAACCGTGATAATTGTTGCCAAGTCGGTTAAAGATAATCCCGACCGCGCCGTAAAGAAAACCTTAATTGGCTTTACAGTTGTATCTTTAACCCTTGAGATAATGAAGCAAGGTCTTTTCACTCATGTTAATTCTGCTTATCAATGGTATGCTTTTCCCTTTCAATTTTGTTCCACGCCAATGTATATTGCTTTATTGAGCTTAATCGTAAACCACCGAAAAGTAAAAGAAGCTTTCTATTCTTTTCTGGCCTTCTATGGTTTATTTGGTGGGTTGGTGGTGATGTTATATCCGAATGATGTTTATATTGATTTGATTATGATTGATATTCAAACGATGATGCATCATGGCGGAATGGTTGTTGTGGGTTGTACATTGATTTTTGCGGATAAAGTGAAATTCAATTTTTCGAGTTTGTTGAAAGCAAGTTTTGTCTTCTTGGGATTGGTTGCAATAGCATTTGTTTTAAACATTAGTGCTTTCAACGCGGGGTTGACTTCCTTTAATATGTTTTATATCAGCCCTTATATCGCCAATCATTTGCCGATTTTATCGACAATCTATCAAACTCAACCTTATATTGTTTTCTTTTTATGTTATATTTTGGGGTTTGGCTTAGCCGCTTTTATAATGCAAAAGATGGGATCGGGGTTAAATAACTTATTTAGCCTATTCAACACAAAACGCTCCCCGGAAAAGACTAGGCTGTTGAGCGACAGCAATGCCTAAACAAAATCAATCGTTTTATTGAATCAACAAACCACTCGAGGAGATAAAACTCCTCTTTTTTTTCTGGGAACTATTTAAATTTTTAAAACGAATTTTTCCGACTTCACTAACAAAATTTTGAATTTTTTTTAAATTGGTGATATAATTTTTTTAGGAAAAGAACAAACGGTTTTTGTTGGACTATCTTTAATAATTTTAAAAAAATATTCCTTTTTGTCTTTAATAAATAAGGAGGATAAAAAATGGATCGAGTTTGTGAATTTTTAAAAGAAGTGGGCTGTTATTATTTAGCGACTTTAGAAGGCGATCAACCAAGAGTTCGGCCGTTTGGAACCGCACATATTTTTGAAGGCAAATTATATATTCAATCCGGCAAAGCCAAAAATGTTTCCAAACAATTGGCAATTAACCCTAAAGCCGAAATTTGTGCCTATAAGGATGGTTTATGGTTGAGACTTGCTTGCGAATTGATTGAAGATGACCGGGCAGTTGCCAGGAAATCGATGTTGGATGCCTATCCAAACTTACGAAACATCTATGACGAAAACGATGGCAACTGCCAAGTGTTTTATGTACGGAATGCGGTGGCTAGTTTTTATTCATTTGGTCAAGAACCGGAAATAATAAAGTTCTGATAAACAACAAACCGCAAGTAATCTAAATAGAAACGTTGATATCCAAAAGTATCGACGTTTTTTTAAAATGGCAGTTGGGTCGAAATAGCCTAAATATTAATTTATATGTAGAAAACAATTTACCTCCTTAATCTGCGATAACTACACGCAATTCCTTAGGTGAAAATGTCAAATTTAACCGTCTTTTTGCTTATTTTGACTTTTTTATAGCGAAAGAGGGTATTTTAATCAAAAACAAATTTATCTCATTTTGGGGGCAAAATGTTATTCTTTAGGATTTCGTCTGCATTTTTTTTGTTAATTTTTGCATTTTAATTGATGTAAGCGCTTTCTACAACGACTTTTTATTAAAAAAGATAAAAAGAAAGCGTTTTTTTCGTTTTCTAGTGTTAAAATGTCTTGACTAGTATTTTTTTGTGTGGTATAATTAAAGCACTATATTTAGGAAAAAGGAGAGATAGTTTAATGAAATCAACAAAAAGAATTTTGAGTGTTATAACACTCTTGGTTTTGGCTGTTATACTTGTTGGTTGTAAAAACACTGCTGGTAGGCCAAAAATCCTTGGTGCAGATGACACAAGCGTTCCACGTTTTTCAACCTTTGATCCAAAAGCTGGCGTAACAGCTAAAGATAGCGAAGGTAATGATTTAACAGCTCAAATCCAAATTTCCGGTGAAGTCGATACTGAAGTTCCAGCCGTTTATGAACTTGAATATTCGGTAAAAGACTCCGAAGACCGGGAAACTAAGGTTTTACGTAGGGTTACAGTTACACCTGAAGATACATCTGGCTTCAGATATGCAAATTATTTGGAAGGTGTAAACTATAGTTACCTATCTGCAAGCGAAAAAGCAAAATTGTTTGCAGCTGCCGAAAACTATTTGATTGAAAATGTTTATGCAGGTATCCCACTATACAATAGTGCAAGCCGGGTTATTTTCTCTGACCGTGTTTCATTGTTCTCAGAAGATTATAATGGTGTTCTTGGCTTTGGTATTGCCTTCTCAGAATTAACCGAAGACGACTCGCACGTTATTATGTATGGTGATACTTATGGTAATCCAGGCGAATATACTTGGAGAAATGTATTCTCAAACGATCCTCAAGGCTTCAACCCTTGGATTTCTGATGATGCAGCAACCTCTGATTTCGTTGATATGTTTACTGGTGCGCTATATGATTTCGTCTTTGACGAAACAAAAACAGGTTATAAGATTGTTCCTTCTCTAGCAAAAGAAGAACCTATTCCTGTAGACGCACAAGTCATCAATGGTAAGACAGTTGCTTCTGTTTGGCAAATTCCTATTCGCGATGACTTACAATGGAAATACCATCCAGACACTGATACAAGCTCATTCTCAGAGGGACATGAAAAACTAGATGCTAATGACTGGCTATGGACTTGGAAAACAGCTTTGACAGAAAAATGGTTCAGAGCTAGAACTGGTGGCGGAGACTTCGTAAGCAAAGGCGTTAAAGGCGTTAAAGACTTTATGGAATCCCCAACTGAAGAAAACTGGGCAAAAGTTGGATTAAAAGTTATTGATGGCAACACCTTATTGATTGAATACGATGAACCAACCGATGCATTCAACTTCAAATATGGTTTTGCTGGCGCAATCCTTCCAGCTCTTCACCAAGACATTTACGAAGCAGATCCTGATAGTTACGGTACATCACCAACAACCGTTGCTGCAAGTGGTATCTATTTCTTAGATACATACACACGCGGACAATTAGTTCTTTATAAGAAGAACGATTTACACCCTGATAAAGAAAATTACCATTACACAGGTTACCAATTCCGTTTTGTTGAAGGTTCTGACAATATCTTCGCAGAATTTGAAGCAGGACGTTTGGAAAGCGCAAGCATTCCAACATCAAGAGTTGATGAATTCTTAAGTGACGAACGCGTTAAGGTTTCCCCTAGCGCTTCCACAACAAGATTGAACATCAATGCCTTCGGAACACCTGCAAAACGCGATGAATTCAAGGCAAATAATCCTTCAATTGGTATTGACGACGAATACCTACCAGAACCAATCTTAATGTACACAGAAATGAGACAAGCATTGTATTATGGTTTGGACAGAAAACATGCAGCGGAAAATGTTGCGAAAGTTTATGCTCCTCAACACACATACTTTGCAGCTACTTATTTCTTAGATGCTGAATCCGGATTGTCGGTACGCGGTACACCTGAGGGTCAAGATACATTTGATCGTTTTGCTGGTTCATCTCACGGTTTTGTTCCTGATGCTGCAAAAGACTTGTTCAAAGACGCAGTCGCAAAAGCAATTGCTGACGGAC
This sequence comes from Acholeplasmataceae bacterium, assembly GCA_012838545.1. Classification (GTDB taxonomy): domain Bacteria; phylum Bacillota_I; class Bacilli_A; order ML615J-28; family CAG-313; genus UBA1427. Next base: position 100,998 of record DUPC01000006.1, on the reverse strand, counting down.
ATTACCAAAGAGGAACTTCATCTAACTACACAGAAATTGAATTCAGCTTGATTTATGCATCTTCCGGTAGCACAGCTTTACAAGCATATGTTCAAAACCTAATTGAACAATATGAAGCTCTATTAGTGGATGATGTTAACTATGTAAAAGTTAAATTCGACTACCTAGATGTACCATTCCCTAACAACTACTACGACTATGCAATGCCTGCCAAAGCTGACTTTGTAATCGGCGGTATCCAAGGCTCATTGCTAGATGCGCCAGGATTCCTAGATGTATTCTGCGATGACAACCGTGGCGGCTTTACTCTCAACTGGGGTATTGATACTTCCACAGCTAACATTAAAGTTGAATACACTAACTTAAATGGCGAAGCAGTTAAAGAATATTGGAGCTTCAATGCAATCGTTGAATCCTTATCAAGAAAAGTATACGTTAAGGAAGGCCGCGAACAAAAAGACTGGAGTAATCCAGATGACCTAATTAGGGCATACCAAGATATGGATAACGATCCAGCTACTGAAATCCTTCCAGGTGACCAAAGTCTAGCTGAAACTCTTTTAGGCAAGACATTTGCTGAAATCATGGAAGAAAAAGATTATTCTGCTGTTGATGCTAAAGTAGCAGTTACTCAAGGCGGTAAGAATGTTCTTTACGTTATTGGTAAAGTTGGCAAAAACTGGATGTTATATAATACACTCAATTTGGCTACTGACCCTAAAGCATTAATCGATGCGGAATTCACAAAATTAGCCGGAGTAGCATTGTCAGCAGAAATCGAATTACTAGATACAGATGAAAAATTAGCTGCTAACGAATATATCGCTGCAAACTTCGGTTGGGAAACATTACAAGAAGTGGCAGATGAGTTTGAAATCCCACTAAGTGAATTAAGAGTTTATGCAACTACTTACACTTATTCTGGTGCTACTTATTCTGATGCTGCAGTCTTGAAGAAAATCGGAGATTACTACTTATTCGTTGAATGGCTATAATTTCTAAATTTTACTTGCTAACCAATAAGTAAAATATTAGGGGGTCGCTTGAACCTAGCACCCCCTATTCTCTATGTTAAAACATTTTTAGAAAAGATTGGGTGAATATAAATGAAAAAGTATGTTATACAGAGAGTAATCTGGATTTTTATAATACTTTTCACAACACTGACTATTACTTATGTGTTACTGAAATTAGCTCCAGAATTTCCTCCTGGAAAAAATGAAGACAAAGACATCTGGCTAGAAAAACAAGTTGAAGACGGTTATTATACTTCCGATTATTTGGATAAAAACGATCCTGATGATATGGCTTATTTGGAAGAAGTTAAAAAACGTTCCGATTATAATAAAACCGTCTTTATTGTTAATCCAATCGGAAGTACCAGCACGACTTATAAAGTGTTTTACCGCGTTCCAATACCTGTTCAATATTTCAGATGGTTATATAATGTCATAACAAAATGGGATTGGGGTACATCAACCAAAATCGCCATTAACAGACCAGCCTTCTCAGTCATTTCCCAACGAATGCCTTTAACCTTGATTCTTAATCTGGCAGGGTTGATTTTTTATCTTCCGTTTGGTTTTGCTTTTGGGATTATCGCTGCACTTAAGAAAGATAAATTGATTGACAATCTCATGCAAATATTTATCATGGTTTTCTTGTCAATCCCAAGTCTAGTTTTATTGTTAACGTTAATCATCATTTTGTCGTACAAACTTAATTGGCTACCGTCACTGTTCCCATTAATAGGAATTGAAAGCAACTGGCAGATTGCCAAGGGATTTATTGTCCCTATTATTGCAATGTCGCTTCCATCGATAGCCAGTTTAACTAGACTATTAAGAGCCGAATTATCCGAAGTTCTAACTAGCGATTTCGTTATGTTGGCAAAGACAAAAGGGTTATCCCACGGTCAATCTGTTATAAGACATGCTATCAGAAATTCCTTGGTTCCGATGGTTCCAATTATTATTGGATCATTTGCGGGGTTGTTATCTGGTTCCTTTATTATGGAAAGAGTATATGGTATTCCGGGAGTAGGAACAATTACCTTAAGAGCGCTGCAACAAAACAACTACGATTATAATGTGTTAATGGCTTCCAATGCTTTTTATGGCATTATCGGGCTCTTTACCGTATTAATCGTCGACCTTTCTTACGGACTTGTCGATCCGCAAATTAGGATGGGGGCGAAAAAATAATGGAAAATAAATATCCAAAAGAATATTTTGAGCTTGTAAACGATAGAGAACGATTTATCGATAAGCCGCTAAAAACCAAGCAATTGACTTATTTTCAAGATGCGATGGTGAGATTTTCGCGCAACAGATATAATGTTATTGCAACAATCATTCTATCCATCATGATTTTATTAGCGATTTTCGTTCCAATCTTTACGCCCGATCGTTTATACAAACAAACCAACAGCGCCCTTGATACATTGCCGCCAAAAGTTCCTCTATTGGAAAAATTAGGCATTTTTGATGGAAAAAAATACTATAAAAATCAACCGATTGATTACAATACAATTGATCCAGAAACCGGTTTAGGTTATCCGTCTAACTTCGACCCTAAATTTATCGATTTCTCAACCCTAACAAATAACGTGGTTATCGGTTCGGTTAGAAGTTCACAATACCGCGGCGGTACCAATGAACTGATTGTAAACCGCGGCCGTACAGCTTATTCCGTCCGTTCTCCGGAAGAGATTGAATTTAAGGAAGATACTGATGTTACTCTTGACATTAACAGTATCGGTGACGGTGTCGTTAAACTATATATTTCCGAATACTTGACCGGCACTAATTACCAATCCTGGAATGATTTGGTGTATATAGGCAGTATTAACAAAGCGGGTGTTTCAACCGTATCTGCCAAAATCACACCGGGAATAAAAGGTTATTTGATTGTTAAGTACGAAGTAAACCGAATCTCCTCAACCGCAGACAATGTTTTGTCGCTTAACAGCTTAACCTTGACAACCAATGGGAAAACCCAAGAATTCGAAGGTTATCCGTTATCGCAATTCAAACCGTTTGTAGTTGTCAATCAAACCGAAAGCGGTCATTTTACCGGAACCAAAAACGAGATAGTCATTGACCCAGAATTTAATGGTTATGCAGTGGTTTCGGAAAGCGAAATCTTTATAGCCGGCGATGCACAAATCGTTTTGAATATTGATTCAATCGGTAAAGGCACAGCCAAGGTTTATTTGGCTAAGTCCAACAATGCCGGCGATTATGAATCATGGGATGAAGAAGATGACCAATTATTCTTGGTTGGTACTACCAATATGGATGGAGAATCCACTTTCTCGCCATTTAACCAAGGTGCTCAACCAGGGGCTTACTACATTGTTATCGCTTATTCGTCTTCGTCAACAGAGGATACCGAAAATCTCTTAATGATTAATAGTTTATCGGTTCTATCCAGCGACAGCAACGTCGTGCTTGACGATGAAGCTTTAAGCTCGTTTGACGAATTCGTTATTGATAGCGAAAAAGAAAAAGGTAAATTCCGCAGAAGAAACAATGAAATCATTGTTTTTGCTGATCAAGATGGTTATGCGATTGCTTCTGACGTCAAAGTGGCTTTGAGTAATACAAGCACTATGACAATCGAAGTCGGTTCGTTAAATAAAGGAGCACTTTGGGTTTATCTTTCCGAAAACCAAGTTGAAACCAATCAAGAAATTTGGAATACTTTAACGCTTTTGGGCACAATAACTGCTGAAGGAACCCAAAACCTGGACTTATCAGCTATCGAATCGATGGAAGGTTATTTGGTTTTACGGGTTGTAACCGATGAAGCAAGCATATCTGAAGGCAGTGTTATCGGAATTGATCAAATAACAATTAATAATGGCGAAGAAGTTATTTTTGGCCAAGAAGAACTTGCCAAATTTAACCCATTCATTGGTATAAGTTCCGAACGTGGACGTTATAATCGTAAAAACGCCCAAAGGACTCAAGCAAGTTTTGTTTATGATGTTTACGGTGCGCTCTTTTCGCCAAAAGAAAAAACCATCGGTAAAAGCGAATACGATCAAATTTTAGCCGAAAACCCAGGCATGGAAGAATCGATTGTTTATAAAGATGAAACCAAAAAGTCTTGGACTTTTGGCGATGAATATCCAATTAAAGAAGTCATTAAATTTGAAGGCTACGTTATCGGCGGCAAAGAATATTTCAACTATTTTGTCATGATGGACGGAGCTCGTGTTATTGGCTTTGATAATCCGCCTTTCTTCTTGTTTGGTACAGATACCTTTGGTCGCGACTTATTCACATTGATTTGGTTGGGTTTAAGAACCTCGCTATTATTAGGTTTTATGTCGTCTATCGTTAATATTCTTGTTGGTATCATTTGGGGTGCCATCAGTGCCTACTACGGCGGCCAAGTCGATATTTTAATGGAACGCTTCAAAGACATTTGGGGCTCGTTCCCGCAAATAACGATGATCAGTATTATTTCGGTCCTTATTGGCCCGGGATTCTTAGCCTTGTTTATATTTATGATTTACGATGGATGGATAGGCGCAGCTTCCATTACCAGAATTCAATTCTACCGATATAAAGGCCGTGAATATGTTCTTGCTGCAAGAACCCTCGGTGCGCGCGACCGCCGAATTATCTTTAAGCACATTTTACCAAATGCCATCGGAACAATTATTACACGGGTCATTTTAAGTATTCCATCTGTTATTTTCCTTGAAATGAACCTATCGTATCTAGGTTTTGGTATCGGTAGCGGACAAACCTTAAAATTAGGTCCAGTTGAATTAACCGGAACTTCCATCGGGGTTATTTTGAATGAAGGTCAACAACAGATATTTGCCGGTAACCTATGGATGATTATCGCTCCGACAGTTATCGTGTCCATCTTGATGATCTCATTCAATATGTTTGGAAACGCCCTAAGAGATGCGCTTAATCCACAGTTAAGGGGTAATTAAGATGAAAGAGAAAATATTAGAAGTAAAGAATTTGACAATTTCATTTAAGACCCCCAACGGTTTAGTAAGGGCAGTCAGAGGTGTTTCGTTTGATTTGTATAAGGGCGAAACATTTGCAATCGTGGGCGAATCCGGTTCGGGAAAAAGCGTCACCAATCGTGCCATAATGGGAATTTTGGCTCGCAACGGTATCATCGATGATGGCGAAATCAATTATCGCAATCAGGACTTGACAAAACTATCCGAAGCCAATTTCCACCAAATTCGTGGTAAAAAGATTGGTATGATCTTCCAAGACCCGCTTTCCAGTTTGAATCCAACGATGAAAATCGGCAAGCAAATTACCGAAGCAATGCTCGTTAACGGAAATCGCATGAAAAACCGCCTTAGGGATTTATATCATGTTGAATATCATGATTATTTGAATAAGTTGCAAGCCATCAGGCTTGAAAAAGCAGCTTATCAAAATAAGATGATGGACATAAAACTTGACGAGTCTTTATCCAAAAAAGAAAAGGCCGAAAAAATCAAAGAACAAAAAGCAGTTAAAAAGGAAAGAATTGAAAACTTTAAGAAAGATTTACCTGCTTTAAAAGAAAAATATTTGGAAGCTAAAAAACGGGCTGTTTCGCAAGTCAAGAAAGAAAAAGTAGAACTAACCAGAGAAAATAATGCCGCAATTAATGATCTTAAAAACAAACTTGCAACAAAAAGAACAAGGCTTAACAAAATGGACCAAAACTCCGAAGCTTATAAAAATGCCCTAGAAGAAATTCGTCAAATTAGGCAAGAAATAAAAGACGCAAAAGAACAACTACGCAGAAAATTCAAAGTAACCAAAAAAGAAGCATATGAAAAAGCAATCAGAATTATGAGAGAAGTTAATATCCCGGATCCTGAAAAAAGATTCCATCAATATCCGTTTCAGTTTTCCGGCGGTATGAGACAAAGAGTCGTTATCGCGATTGCTTTGATGGCTGACCCGGAAATCCTCATTTGCGATGAACCAACAACAGCCCTTGACGTTACTATTCAAGGACAAATTCTCGACTTGATTAAACAAATTAAAAAAGAACGCGATTTGTCCGTTATTTTCATTACGCATGATTTAGGTGTTGTAGCTAACATGGCAGATAGGATTGCGGTTATGTATGCAGGTAAAATTGTGGAATACGGAACAAGCGAAGAAATATTCTACAATTCCAAACACCCGTATACTTGGGCATTGTTATCAAGCGTACCTGATTTGGATACCAAAGTCAAACTGGTATCAATTCCAGGTACTCCGCCTGATATGTTATTCCCACCAAAAGGTGATGCTTTTGCAGAAAGAAATGAGTATGCTTTAAAAATCGATTTTGAAAAACATCCGCCATTTTTTAAAGTCTCAGACACACATTATGCTGCAACCTGGCTTTTACATGAGAATGCACCTAGGGTTGAGATGCCAAAAATCATCTCCGAAAGAATTGCACGTTTTAAAGCGAGAAGTGTAGGTGAACAGTTTGACAAAGAATAATAGAGAAGAAATTTTAAGAGTAGAAAATCTAAAACAATACTTTAAAGTTGGTGGCGGAAGAAACAAAGCAATTATTAAAGCTGTTGATGACATTTCTTTCACGATTTATAAAGGCGAAGTTTTCTCCTTGGTAGGCGAATCAGGTTGTGGAAAAACAACCACGGGTCGTACCATTATCAAATTGTATGATGCCACCGGGGGAGAAGTATACTTTAACGGTGTTAGAATTATTGCTGATTACAAGAAACATAAGAAACAACACAAAGAACTTGTAAGAGCTTTCAACGAAGCTAAGGCCAATGGGCTTTCGGATTATGAATTAGAAGAATGGAACAAAAAAATTGCTGATTCTTTGGAAGTCCTACGTTCCGCAAGACGCGACAGTCATTTTGAAAAGCAAGTCAAGGAAGAAGACTTGGAAGCTTTAAAGAATCTTGAAAACCTTGATGAATACAAAAAACTTGTGGAAAAATACAAAACGCTTGATGAAGAGGCGAAAGGCCATATTGATGAATCTCAAAAAGAAATAGAATTTGCCAAAAAAGAATTGGAAAACGTCAATAAAGCCGACAAATTGTTGGTTAAAGAAAAAACTCAACAATTAAAAGCTTTCCAAAAGAAATTAAAACATGCAGAAAAGCAGTTGAAACTAAATAAAGTTCGATTCAACCAAGACGTCAAAGAATTGAAATACAATATTCGTTATCGCAATAAGTTCTTAATGCGTAAAATGCAAATGATTTTCCAAGACCCGATTGCTTCCTTAAACCCAAGAATGGTTATTAAAGAAATTGTAGCCGAAGGTTTAAGAATTAATGGAGTTAAGAATGAACGGGAAATCGAAGAAAGAGTTAATGAAGCATTGCGCAAGGTTAACCTATTGCCTGAACATGCTTCCCGATATCCTCATGAATTCAGCGGCGGACAACGCCAAAGAATCGGGATTGCCCGGGCATTGGTGGTAGAACCGTCGTTTATAATTGCGGATGAACCTATTTCTAACCTTGACGTTTCGATTCGTGCGCAAGTCATTAACTTGCTAAATGACTTAAGAGAAGAAATGGGCATTACCATTTTGTTCATTGCCCATGACTTGTCGGTCGTTAAATACTTTACAGATCGACTTGCGGTCATGTATTTTGGTAAAATCGTGGAAATGGGCGATAAAGAAAAAATCTTTAATAACCCATTGCATCCATATACCAAATCGTTGCTTGCGGCTATTCCGCAACCCGACCCATTCTATGAAAGCAAACGCGGAAAGACAGTAAGGTATGATCCAATGGCTGAACACGATTACAGCAAAGAAGCGCCAACCTTCCGAGAAATCGAAGAAGATCACCTTGTATTATGTAATGAAGAGGAATTCAAGCGGTATAAGGCTAGTTTAAAATGAGCATTTTTCGTTTCTTGATTTTTACTATAATCTTGCTTGGTTTAGCATTTTTGACGCATGCATCTATATATGGAATGCAATTTTCTTTAGAATCTGTTTCCAATATAACATTTGTGATTGGAATTGTCTTCTTTTTGCCATCGTTAGTAGCTTTAACGGGGGCCTTCCAAGTATTTCACGGAATGGGGTATATTCTTAAGTTGCTTTTCAATAAAAACGCTAAACAAGAATTCCCTACTTTCAGTGATTATAAAGAGTATAAATCAAAAAAAACCAATGTCGGATTTTTTAAAGAATTGATTGTTTCCTCATTTTTAATCATGTTAACAGGCATTATTTTTGCTATTATTGTTTTTCGTAATTAGGTGATTTTATGGACGATTTAAAGAAAATAAATAGGCGCTTTTTAACAAACCTATTTTTGTTTATTGGTATCATCATTGTAGCAGTTGTTGTTGGAATCCTTTCTTTCTTCTTTATTCCCCAAGATATAGCTTATTTGATTTGGTTTATTTTATTGGTTGTATTGATGATAATTAGCGGTATTTTCCGAGGCCGTTTAGACGAATTAACAAATTTCAGTTATATTATCAGAATACGAGCCAATGCGGGTCCACCGCTACATACAGCAAAAAACCTAAAAGACTTGGAAAGAGTGCTGCAAAACAATGGCTATGAAATGAAGGGGAATAGTAAGAACTATGTTCTATTTTATCGGGTAACCAAAGATGATATAAAACGAATATTCAAGCGATTTATGCTTGAAGTGGTCGTTTTGTCAAAAACCAATGCTTTCTTTATTGAAGATGTGGACAAGGATATTGACAGTTTGCACGCAGAATTGCATAAACAAAAGAAAAAGACCGACAAATTATTTGTTACCCAAATTCGGGAAATTTCCGATTTAACCGATGAAGTTAAAGAACAAATAAAAGAAATAGCCTTTGTTAGGTCGCAAAGAGGTGTCGTATCGATTATTAATGTTGGTATTCACACTCCTTCGAGGAAAGCAGTTATGATGTATACCGATACATATCGTCCAAGTCTATATTATGAATTCCATGTAAATCAAATTAAGAAAATCTTATAATTTATTTTTTAGTTGATTTCCAATTCAATAAACAAGTCTCCCTAAAAACGAGTATATAAAATGGTGGTGGTTTACACCACCATCTTTTTTTTTACCGATAATCTTGGAAGAAAAAAAACTGATAAATTTAAAAAAGGATAAAAGTAGCGTATTTATTGAGAAATAAGTTGGAAAAAAAAGAATGAAAATGCAATATTGATTGATCATCGTCAAGACGATTATAAATGCATGAGGAACAGTTCTCGCTATAACCAAACGTTTGTTGAGAATTGGGTAACTGGATGAGGGTTCCTTATACGGCGGATTTAACAAAAATAGCTATTTATTAAAAGAGGAAGGATTTCCAAAATTTGAATGGCTCTATGCTTCGGATTTTTTGACAAAGATGCTTTGTTGATATCTAGGGTCAAAGATATTATGGGGGAGAATTTGAACGCTTCTTGTGAGGACACAGTACAATTGCCGGTCTTGTTTTCCGAAATTAAAACCTCATGATACAAAGAAAAAAAAGCTTTTAGAAAAGGGGGGTTAAACATTTGCTTGCTTTTCTGTTTCTGGTTTAGTATAATGAAATAAAGAAGTTTTTTTTAATTGTTTGAAAGGGGAAGAAATGATGAAAAAATTCTTAATAGCGTTAATTTTGCTAATGGGGATATTGACAAGTTTTAAAATTGAAGTATTTGCATCTCCCCCGCTTCCTAGTCCCGCAGATGATCAAACGACTTTTTCGGGAATAATTCCGTTGGAAGAAACTACGCTGGAAATAACCCAACAAAGATATTACCTTGAGATTTTAAAGGAAAAAGATTTAGAAATGGATTATCTAGTCGAAAGACAAGGTAAAGTAGACTTATATTATGAAATATATAACGGTGATGCAGCTCAAACCGTAACTTTTGCATTTCCTTTTATTTCTCGGTTTATCTTTTTGCCCCGCGAATTTGAGATTAAGGTTAACGGCCAATCGGTTGAACCTGAGATATTGTTTAAGAATTATGTAAGAAATTTTAAATTTAACGAGGAAGATAAAAGCTACTCTTTCAGTGATTGGATTAAGAACTTTTCTAAAGAAAAGTATGATCTAAACATGATTAAAGAGTATCAATTTCAAAATGATACTGATGGCTATCTAATCACGATAACAAACCCTAAAATAACAGAAGAAGGTTCTCTAGTACAAACAACGGTAAATGTTACAAATGCATCAAGTGACGCCCTTTTTGTCGATCTTTTTCAAAGCAAAATTTTTTCGAGCGAAGAAGTAGGCTATTTTTTTGTTTCGGAAGATGTGGAAATTGAATGTGAATCCGTCGAACTAGAGGATCATGGTCAAGTGTTGAGACCAGGCAAATTGCTTGAACCGGCACAAGTCCAAAAAGAACCAGTTAGTTTAAGTTCTTATTTAAACAAAGGTTATTTAGATAACTACTCTTTGGGTTATAAATCCGCTTTTGAAAAAGCTTTTTTTCATACAATCGATAGTTATTTGGAATATAGAAAACACTATAATAATTCCCCAAATTATTGGTTGGGTACGGAATATGACCGCACCTTAAATGATTATTATTGTTTTAGTTTGGAATTTAGTGCCGAATTTAGCGCTGAATCAATTACCGAAATCGAAATCTCCTATGAAATGCCGGTTTTCGCAATATATTTGGGAAGATATAAAGAATCCCGTATGGAACTATCGTTTTTTACTAATCCGGGAAATCATTGGAAATCGGTTTCCTCAATCGAGTTAATCGTAAATTCGGATGAAAAAATCAGGAAAAATACTGCTGATTACACAAGAACCGGGAACGAATATCACTTCATTTTAGATGAGAATAACGAAATTGAAACGATAGCCTTTTCAAATTCCAAAGTAGTCCATAATTGCTGGGGTTGTATCGGTACCGTGGAAAGCTTTTTCACCTATTGGGGATTGTGTTTGATTATTGCTTTGGTAATCCGCAGAAAAAAAAGTTAATAACTACGATAAATCATTTGTAAAATAAACCAACTGGAGGGTTTAACATGAAATACGATTGGAAAAAAGCCGAAAAAACAATTTATGCACCCAATACAAAACCAAGTATTGTGGATGTTCCTACCTCTTCTTTTATTCTCATCAAAGGATTTGGCAATCCCAATTCCGAAGCTTTTCAAAAACGGGTAGAAGCATTATACAGTTTAAGTTATGCGATGCGCATGTCTCCCAAAAAGGGTATTGCCATCCCCGGGTACTATGAATATACGGTTTATCCGTTGGAAGGGTTTTGGGATTTAACCGAAAAAGGCCGAACCAGCGCAACCCTCTGGAAAGATGAATTGCTTTATACCTTAATGATTAAGCAACCCCCTTTTGTAACCAGGGAAGTTTTTGAACAATTTAAACGCATGGTTAAGGAAAACAAAAAGAATCCTTTAATTGAGGAAGTTAATTTTTTGGAAATCACGGAGGGACTATCCGTACAAATGCTTCATATAGGGTCTTATGATGACGAGAATAAGTCCTTTAAATTAATGCAAGATTTTATCAAAGAGCATAATTATGAAATCAAAACTTTAGTCCATAAAGAAATTTATTTGAGCGATCCTCGTAAAACCGAGCCTCAAAAATTGCGAACCATCCTAAGGTATCATATCAAATCAAAAGACTAAAGAGCCTCAACACCTAGAAAAATCCTAGGTGTTTTTTGTTTCCTTTTATAGTTTATTGTTGAAAATTTAGTATTTTTGGTAAAAAATGGCGGTTTTTTGAGTTAAAATACCGTGTATTTTGCGCTTTTTTGATATAATGAAAGCAGAAAACAGATACCAATAAATAAAAACACCTGATACTTCTTTTTTTACCTCATAAAGAAAACGTTTTAATAAATACAGTCCACTGATTCTTTTATTATGTTTTTTATGTTGGGGGTTAATAATTAAAAGGATAGGTTCATTGAACAGGTATTTTCCAAGTATCCTCATAAGGAGTCAAAAAATGAAGAAGTTGTTTATTCTTAGTCTCTTAGTTTTAAGTTTTATTGGTTTTTATGGTTTACATAGCTATGCTGAAGAAAACGCCATCAATTTTTCGACGGATGAATTTAATTTTATTTCCAATCATCCGGTTATTTATATTGGGGTTGACCCTAAGTTTGTCCCGTTTGAATTCATTGATCAAGACGGAAATTATCAGGGGATAGCAGCGGAATATTTAGCGTTGATTAGTGAACGAACAACGATTCGGTTTGAAGTTGTTGCGGATTTAACATGGGAAGAAGCTTTCGATAAAGCCTTGAATGGGGAAATTGATGCCCTTCCTGCTATTGGAAAAACGAGCGAAAGAGAACAGCACTTCCTTTTCTCTGAACCATATTATTATTTCAAACGCGTTTTAGTAACTCGTGCCGACGATAAAGCAATTTCCGGAATGGAAGATTTGGCGGGCTTAACTGTAGCTGTTCAAAAAAACAGTTCGCACCACAGCTATCTTCTTGATTATCCCAATATTTATTTAAGTTTGTATAATTCAGTGGATGCAGCGTTGGCGGCGGTGGCAAGCGGTTCGGAAAGGGCTTTTATCGGCAATCTTGCAACTTCCCATTATATTATCAGATCGCACGGTATTCCCAATTTGCGCTTGATATCCTTTGAAGCAGAAAAACAACAAGCGTTATACTTTGCCTGTCGGAAAGATTATCCGGAATTAATCAGCATTTTCAACAAAGCTTTAAAAACTATTTCGGAAAGCGAAAAGCAAGCCATAAATAAAAAATGGATCGATTTGAATACCGAACTTGACTACGGTCCGTTTGTTCGTGTTTTATTAATCGTGGGTTCGTTGATAGCGGTTGTTTTGGGGGTTTCGTTCTTTTGGAATGTCCGATTGTCCAAAGAAATTGCAAAACGCAAAATTATCCAAAAAGACTTGGAAATTGCCAAACAGGAAGCAGAGGCTGCCAACGAATTTAAATCCCGTTTCATGGCCAGAATGTCGCATGAAATACGTACCCCTTTAAATGCGATTACCGGTATGTCTTATTTGCTTAAAAAAACCAGTTTGACGCTTACGAAAAGAATGTATATTGACCGCATTACGCAAGCTTCCTCCAATATGTTGAATATCATCAACGATATTTTGGATTATTCCAAAATCGAAGCAAATAAAGTGGTTTTGGAAAACATCTCCTTCAGCATGGACCAAATCATTCAGGATGTTGTCAATATCGTTTCTTATAAAATCGAGGAACAAGAAATTACTTTCAAATTAACCAAGGACCCTTTGATTCCCAATTGGTTTTTTGGCGATGCCAAGAGAATCACCCAAGTATTGTTGAATGTGGTGAATAATGCTGCTAAATTTACCAACAAAGGCGAAGTAGCCCTAAATATACGCTTGTTGGCCAAAGAAGGAGACCATTACCATTTATCCTTCACCGTAAAAGATACAGGTATCGGGATGAGTGAAGAACAAATCCAAAAACTATTTAAGCCGTTTACCCAAGGGGATAGTAGTATTACCCGCCGTTTTGGGGGATCCGGTTTGGGCCTTTCCATTGTTAAAAACTTAGTCGATTTGTTGGGCGGAGAAATCCAAGTATACAGCACTCCTGGGGAAGGTTCAACTTTTATAATCAATTTTACTTTAACTGTTGACAAGGAAAAAGAAACTGTATACCGAAAATCGATTGCCAAAGAACATTTCCAGAATTTGCGAACGCTCGTTTTCGACAAAAAGACAGCCAATATCAATTTAATCGAAAGTTACTTAAGTGCCTTTGGTCTCTATTGCGAAGGGACAACTTCCGAAGAAAGCGCCCTCAACATGTTGGTTGATGGCAACATCAAAGCAAAACCAATCGATTTATTTATCATTGATTATGAATCGCCGATGGAAGGCGGATTCACCTTCATCCAAACCCTAAAAAACAATCCTGACCTTAAAAAAATGCCAAAGATTATCATGGTATTGCCAATGTCGAGGGAAGATTTGTTTGACAAATTGAATGATTACAATATTGATATAGGAATCGGAAAGCCAATCATTCCGTCAATTCTCCTTAACGGTATCTTGGATTTATTGAAACTAAAGGAGGATGGAAAAATCCAAACATCCTTAGAAGAACGTTTGATTTCGCCAATTACCGACCAGCCTTATCGGGTATTGGTAGTTGAGGATAATAGAACTAATCAATTAATCGCTAAATCCCTTTTAACGCAAATAGGCATCGAATCTATTTTGGCCGATAACGGAAAAGAAGCGGTGGATTTATTCCCAAAATATTACAACGATGTAGCCTTAATTCTCATGGACTTGCATATGCCGGTAATGGACGGTTATCAAGCGGCGGAATTGATTCATAAAATAGCCCCTAATGTGCCGATAGTGGCAATGACAGCGGATGTTGTTTTAGGGGTAAAAGAAAAGTGCGAACAAAAAGGAATTCATTATTTTATCGGTAAACCATTTGATCCTGACCAATTCCTTTTAACCGTCAAAACGATTTTGTTGTCAACCTCAAAAGAGAAAGCAGGAAACAAAGCGCTGGATTCGGAACAGGGAATTAAAAACATCGGGGGAAATGCAGAGGTTTACCATCAAGTGTTAAATGAATATTATCAGGAGAATACGGAAACCTTAACCAAACTTAAGAAAGCAATTGAGGAAAAGCGGTTTGCGTGCGCGGTGCAGATTATCCATAAAGTTAAGAGCAGTTCGGGAAGCATCGGAGCAAAGGCTGTTTATGAACTTTCAGTTAAATTCCAAAAGATAATAGAATCAAAGGATGAAAGTAAGATTCAGGAATATCAAAAAACTTTCACCGACCTTTTTGAAAATCTGCTTGAGGAAATAAAAATTGAATTAAGCAGCCAATAAAACTATTCATGCAGAAGGGAGGAAATTATGTCAAAGAAAATTCTAATCGTTGATGATTCTGCATCCGATCGCTTAATAATCCAGAACATGTTAAGCGAGTATGAAATTTATGCCGCTTGCGATGGTGCGGAAGCCTTGAAAGTTCTCGATGAAAACGAGGATATTAACTTCATGATTCTTGATCTAAATATGCCAAACATGAATGGTTTCGAAGTATTGGAGGCGCTCGGAAAACAAGAAAAATATCGCCGTGTAAGAACATTGATTTTAACCAACTACGACGAAATTGAAAATGAAATAAAAGGCTTAAATTTGGGCGCCGTTGATTATATCAGAAAACCAATTCACATTTCCTCTTTAAAAAAACGGATTCATATTCATTTTGAATTATATAAAATTCAACAAGTTTTAGAATCAAAATTATACGAAAAAGCCTTAACCATTGATACGATTTTCCAACAAGCGCCGATTGGAATAGCCGTTTATCATAGCATTAATCCGTTTTCTTCCGATAATTTGTTGTTGACTATGAATCCGGTTTTTGAGGAAATAACCGGAAGAACCAGGGATGAAATCGCCAATTTGGGTTGGATTAAGTTTACCCATCCTGATGATATCGAAGAAGACTTAAGACTTTTTAAAAAACTTCAAAAGGGCGAACTATACAGCTATTCCCTGGAAAAAAGATATATTAAACCAGACGGTTCTATTGTTTGGGTTGATTTGGTAATATCAAGGGTTGAAGCAAGCGATTATCAAAACATTCAAATCTGTCTGATTCAAGATATTACCCAACGTAAGAAACTCGAAGCAGAACTTAGGGAAAGCGAAAGAAGCAAATCGGTTCTTCTTTCCAATTTACCGGGAATGGCATATCGGTGCAAATACGATCGGGATTGGACAATGCTTTTTGTCTCTGATGGGTGCCACGCTTTGACGGGTTACAAACCGGAAAGCTTAATAAACAACAAAGAATTAACTTTTAATGAGCTCATCACGCCGGAATACCGAGAAGTGTTATGGGAAGAATGGAATAGAATTCTGGAAAATCGTAGCCCCTTCAAGTTTGAGTACGAAATTACAACCGCTTCCGGTCAACGCAAATGGGTTTTGGAGATGGGACAAGGTGTTTTTAACCAGGACGGAAAAGTGGAAGCTCTGGAAGGAATCATTTTGGATATTACCGACCGAAAACACATGGAAGACCATCTCCGGTATATCAATGAACACGAAAAATTTACCGGTTTATATAATCGCGATTATTTTGAAAAATTATTGGAATATGATTTAAAAAAGAATAAAGACCTTAAAAAAGCCCTCCTGGGCATTAACTTAAACACCGTACAATTGTTAACTTCAAACTACGGTTTCCAATATACCCAAGGGTTAATTAAAGCTGCAGCGGAAGCGTTAAGTCAATATACCAGCGAAAACCTTTTATTGTTCCAAACACACGAAAATCGTTTCCTTTTCTATATCAAGAATTATCGCGATAAGGATGACTTGATGCAATTCAGCGATGAAATCGTGGAAATGTTGGAATCGTTGTTCAGGATGGAACGGATTGGCGGAGGTATCGGAATATTGGAAATTGACCAAGAAGACAACCTTGATGTCGATTCGTTGTTAAGGAGATTATTGATTGCAACTGAAAAATCGATTCGAATTGCCGATCGCGAATTCAGGGCTTGCTTTTATGACAAAGATTTTGATGCGCTTGTTAATCGCGAACGGGAAATTCGCGAATTGTTGGCAAAGATTGCTGCAGAAGAAAATGATAAAGAATTGTATTTGCAATACCAACCGATTTATTGTTTAAAAAACAATCAAATCAATGGGTTCGAAGCATTGGCCAGACTTAAATCAGAGAAGTTAGGCCTTGTTTCCCCTTTGGAGTTTATTCCGCTTGCGGAACAAACCAAACTTATTATTCCGATTGGCGAAAAAGTTATCGTCAAGGCGCTAAATTTTATTAAACGCATTAACGACTCCGGCATTAATAATATCAACATTTCCATCAATGTTTCCGCTATTCAGTTATTGCGTCCGGATTTTGTTCAACGAATGATTAGCTTGATTGAAGAATTCGGTGTCAATCCAACCAATGTGGGCATCGAAATAACCGAGTCAGTCTTTTCCTCAGATTTTGAATATATCAACGATGTCATTTTTCGCTTAAGAGATTATGGTTTGCACATCGCTATTGATGATTTCGGTACCGGGTATTCTTCGATGGCCAGAGAAGGCGAATTAAAAATT
Organism: Acholeplasmataceae bacterium; assembly: GCA_012838545.1. Taxonomy (GTDB): domain Bacteria; phylum Bacillota_I; class Bacilli_A; order ML615J-28; family CAG-313; genus UBA1427. Next base: position 83,926 of record DUPC01000006.1, on the reverse strand, counting down.
AACTGCTTAAAAATCGACAAATACTTTATTGATAAACTGCTAAAGATTTCTCCAGACAAAAACATTGTCGGTGACATCATTTCGATGGCCCACCGCCTTGGTCACTGTGTGATTGCTGAGGGAGTTGAATACGAGGAACAAAAAAGTTTTCTTGAGAAAAGCGGTTGCGATATGATTCAAGGTTATTTAATCAGTAGACCGCTTGACGAAGATGTTGCTTTTAATTTAATTTCCAGACAAATTAGGGGAAAATAGCAAGTTAAATTTAGGGGAAGGACATAAAATGCTTAAGGGGATGATTAAAAGAATGAAACAAAAAAACTATAAACTTTCAATCCGAAAATCGATAATCTTAATGTCAATGGCTTTCATGGTAGCTGCTATCGGTTTTATCGGTTTAATGGTCTTTTCCCGCTGGCATTCCTCGGCCAAAAAGACCACCCAAGCCATAGCAGAAGAAGTCAACGAACATCTCTATAGCAAAATCAGTTCCTTTTTACAAGTTCCCGAACAAATCAATGAACTGAATCATAAGATTATTGCTGGGGGAATTTTAAAACTTGAAAATGATTCGGATCGGGATAAGTTTTTCGCCGGAGTATTGCATTCTTATCAAGACAAAAGCTATAGTTTCAGTTATGGAACAGTTTTGGGGGATTACTTCGGAGCCCAATGCAATAAAAACGGCACTATCGAAATAATTCGCAAAGATTCTTCCACCAATGGCGAATCGTGGTTTTATTCGGTAAATGAAGACTTCACCGCAGGAGAAGTGATTCAAAAAAACGGTCCCTATGATCCAAGAACCAATCTATGGTATCAAACAGCCGTGGAAACCCAAAAACCGACCTTTACACCGATATATCAAAACCCAATCATGGAAGATTTAACCTTATCTTTTGCTTGCCCGGTATATAACAATAACGGGGAATTGGAAGGGGTTATCGGAACCCATATACTGTTGAACAACATTGGGACCTTTTTAAAAGATACGGTTAGTATATATGAGGGTTCTGCCATAATCTTGGAAAAGGAATCGAATTATTTGGTTGCAAATTCTTTGGGAGATGCCAATTTCCGCTTTTCGGAAGAAGGCACTTGGTTAAGAAATAACATTTCTGCTATATCTGACCCGGATTTGCAAAAGGCTTTTGAAACATATCAAACCGAAGGACTAAACGATTATTTTTATCGAGGCAAAGAAAACCTCTATATCAATGTCCGCCAAGTGCAAAAAAACGGAATTAATTGGGTTATCATTACTTCTATTCCGGAAGACTATTTGCTTTCATCGTTTTCGAAAAGTATTATTTTGGCAATAATTTTAGTAATTGTTTTCTTGGCGCTGCTGTTTGTTCTATATACCGTTGTAACCGGGAAAATATTGCAACCGATACGACAACTGTTATTGGTTACGGATGCTTTCTCCTCCGGGGATTTATCGAAAAGGGTTACGGTATCCCGAAAGGATGAAATTGGCAAGATTTCGGAATCATTTAATAAAGTAGCAGATAAGATGCAAGATTTGGTAATTAACTTGGAATCAACCGTTAAGGAGCGTACCGAGGAATTATACCTTGCCAATTTTGCTCTGGAAGAAAACCAAAACCGTTTGGAGATGATTCTTAATTCTACTGCTGAAGCCATCTTTGGGGTAGATTTAAAGGGCAACTTAACTTTTTGTAACCAAAGTTGTTTAATCATTTTGGGATACGAAAGTCAGGATGAACTGCTTGGTAAAAATGTTCATGTTGTCATTCACCATAGCCATCGAGACGGTGAAATAATCAAAACGGAAGATTGCAAAATCTTCCAAGCTTATACTTTAGGCGAAAAAGCTAATTCTGATTCGGAAGTCTTTTGGCGTAAAGATGGCAGTTTCTTTGAAGTGTCATATCACGCTTATCCTCAAGTCCAAAACGGGCGAATCATCGGTGCTGTCGTTACCTTTATGGATATAACTGCCCAAAAATTAAAAGAAGCCGAAATCGAATATTTAAGTTATCATGATTCTTTAACCGGCCTAATCAATCGCCGTTGTTTCGAAGAGTACCGGAAAAAAATTGACACCAAAAACAACTTGCCGCTTTCGGTGATATTCGCAGATTTAAATGGTTTGAAGATGACAAACGATGTCTTTGGCCATTCTGCGGGCGATGAATTGATTAAAAAAAGCGCATCCATCCTTAAGCAAGCATGTCGTCATGACGATATTATTGCCCGGATTGGCGGAGATGAGTTCATTGTTTTGTTGCCTAAAACGGAGAGAAAGTTTGCGGAGAGAATTATTGAACGAATTAATGCCGGTTTCGAAGATGCGCGCATTGAAGCAATTAAATGCAGCATCTCCTTGGGATTGGACACCAAAGTTGATATGAACCAAAAATTGGATCAAATAATTGCGAATGCGGAAAACGCGATGTATCGCGATAAAACAGTAAATCGTGTGGCGACCAACAATCGCATCCTCGATACAATTATCGAAACGCTCCATGCCCGAAATCCCAAGGAAAAACGCCATTCCCAAAATGTTGCCTCTTTATGTACGCAAATGGGCATTGCGCTGAATTATTCGGAAACCGATATTAAGATATTAAGCCGCGTGGGATACCTTCATGATATTGGCAAAATCGTTTTAAATCAAAAAATTGTCGAAAATCAGGATTTGACCAAAGAAGAAAAAGAACAGGTACGCCTTCATCCTGTTGTCGGTTATCGTATACTCAACTTGTTCGACGATACTCTGGACTTAGCCGATTACGTATATAATCATCATGAACGCTGGGATGGATCAGGTTATCCTAAGGGGTTGAAAGGAGAAGAAATACCGTTAATATCGCGGATAATTACTATTGCAGATGCATTTGAAAGGATTTACTTCAAACTAGATGATCCTCCAAAGGAAAGAAAAGCAAAAGCCATTGAGACTTTTGAAAAAGATGTCGGTACCTATTTTGATCCGTTACTTTCATCAATCTTTATTCAAATGGTAAAAGAATTCGATGATTTTGTTTATGAATAGCACTTAACTATTGCTTTACTTTTGCCAAGCAATCGAGTACAATTATATTAAGAGGTGAAGCAATGAGTACGAATAATAATAACAAAGAAAATGTATTTGAGATTACCCGCTTTGGCATCAACTTGGCACGCTTAAGAAAAGCGCATGACATGACACAGTCAGAATTGGCTGATAAGTTGAACCTAACAAGGCAAGCCATCTCCCGTTATGAAAATGGCGATAGTTTTCCCGATATCTCAATTTTGGTTTTGATTTGCGAAATCTTTGATGTCGCATTGGTAGATTTAATTGGTGTAAAAACCACAGGCGAAAAAAACATTCTCAAACAAGTTTTAAACGGTGAGGAAATAAAAATCAACGCTGAAAGCACCGTCGATGATTTAATCAATTTAGCTCCGATTTTAAAACCAAGCATTTTGGAAAAAGCTGTTAAGGACTTCCAACTTCAGGGAATTAACATTGAAGCAATAACTAACCTTGTTCAATATATCAACGATAAGACTTTGTACCATTTATTGCAAAATGCCAATTATGAATCTCCAAGTTCGGAACTTTTAACAATATTACTGCCTTATATGGATGATGAATCCAAGTGGGCTGTTTTTGCCAAAATCCTTGAAGGAAAAGTTGACTATCAGTTTTTGGAACAATTTATTCCTGCTTGTCAATGGATTGATTTGTCATTGATTGAAGCAGCAGTAGTCGAAGGAGTCTTAAACGAAGAAGCTTTAATGTTTATGCAAAAAGGTGCCCAAGAAAGGTATCGCAGAAGAGCAACCAGTATTCTTTGGAGATAACTTTCCGGTTTTCCTAAATATTAAAAAAAATGCAGAGCGTGTGTTCTGCTTTTTTTATTGCTTAATTATGCTATAGTTTTTTGTTTTCTAAACAAAAAGAGACTTCATGTTAAAGCCTCTTATTGTGTTTACGGTATATATATTTTGTAACCTTTATTTGGCATAGAAGGTTTTTATGGCATTGAAATAGGCATTGATATTTTCCCAACCGGTGTTAGCTGGAATATCGCATCCCGAAGATATAACGAAGTTTTCGAAACGGTGGCATTTTTCCAACAAAGATAAGGTGGTATTATAGACCATTTCCGGAGTTCCGTTTTTAAAGATGCGTGCTGGATCGACATTGCCCATGACAACCTTATCTCGGGGCATCAGTTTTAATATTTCGGCTAAATCAATCATATTTCCGAAATGGTATACATCTGCATCAATCCCCACAATACTTTCCACTAAAGGAACTGTGTTCCCGCAGTTATGATATACCACTACAAAATTATCGTCTTTTACTTCTTTGACGATTTGTTTCAAATAGTGGCTGGAGAATTCTTCACACAGTTCCGGGGAAAGCAGTCCCGCCGCAGGTTCGGCAATAATTACTCCATCTGCTCCGTTTGCTTTGAATGCCTTAATGTATTCGGTAATGAACGGAGAAACTTTTTCCAGGGTGGTTTTTACCATTTCCGGTTCGAGGTAACAATTCATCATGACCTCCGTCATGCCCATGAGTCTTCCCGAGAGGGAAAATGGTCCGATTACTCCGGCGAATACTGGAATGTCCACTAGTTCTTTGGCTTTTTTCACCGTATCAAGGTAGACTTGGGTACGTTTTTCGCCTACTTTGGGTATCTGGAGATTGGCTGCGTATTCTGGGGTTTTAAGCATAATCCCTATTACGGTTGGTATTTCATTATCAAAGGAACGGATTTCTGCACCAAAGCATTCCGCTTCTACCGATAAATCCATGATGGTTACTGCCGCGCTTATCGGGTAATTGTTCGCCAAATACTGAATGGCCTGGGCCTGGTAATGAGAACTTAAAATTAAATTATTAACCGTAATTCCCATAATTTGCACAGTAGGTGTTGACAATACGGGCATAGTTAAATGCCGGTTATTTAATTGATTAGTTATCCAAGTTTTTTTCATAATTTATCCTCATCAAATGCTGCTTGCAACATCGCTAAATAATTATCCAGAGGGATAAAATCAGGAATGCTGTTGCCGCTGCCTAAGGCAAAACCGCCTTCTTCCTTGGTCAAACGTAGCAATTTAATTGCTCTATCATATACCTCTTCCTTGGAAGCCCTAGTTAAAAAATTTACATCAATGCCCCCCACAACCGCAATCTTTCCCTTTAAATCAAGATAAGCCTTTTCTACGGGAACTATCTTATCCTCAAAGGAATGCTTTCCGTCAAATTTCATATCGTAGATTATGTCGTTGATAATATCATGATAATAACCGCACGAGTGCAAAAGCGCAAACTTATTTTTTTGATGCGCCATCCCCACGATTTTCTTATACCAAGGGAAGACGTATTTCCTCAATACATCCGGAGGCAACATGGTTTGAGTGTTGAAACCCCAATCGTCGTTGCAGATGATGGCACCGACTTTGTCGTATTCCAAACATCTTTCAAAATATTCTGCAATCCTTTTTCCTACCTCATAAAAAATGGCTTCAACGAGTTTTGGGTCATCATATAACATTAAACATAAGTTTTCATACCCAACGATACCGATGGTATTTTCTAAGATACCGTCATGGCTAAAAGGGGTAAACTTCACCTTAGGGTGGAGAAATTTCCCAGCCCTTTTGATTAAATCAAAATCGCAGTTGTTGACATCCTGCCAAGGATATTCCTTAAATGTTTTCCAATCGGTAATCATTGTTCCTTCATTCAACGATTTGGTCCGAACATTTTCGTGGACTTCCTCATGCCGAGGGAATTCCATACCTCTAATGATTATCGGGGCATGATCGTAACCCGCACTGTCAAAGGCACGGATAGTGGTAAGTACCCGATCCCATTCGGTAGAATCATTATACATGGAGCCGGTTAAAAACCTTTCTTTGTCAGAACTGATAATAAATTCAAAGAGAACAGGCCGTGAAGGCTGCTTGCTTAACATCTTAATAAAATTTTCAAAATTTGGTTCACGGCTTGTAGGTCTAAACATAATAGTCTCCTTTTCCTTATTCAGAAATTTTTTGATAGGTTGTTACATGAGTTTCAGAGTTGTAGGTGAATTTATAAGTTCCAACTTCAAATTCAATTTGCGTTGCTTGTCCAAATCCGGCCGGTGTTCCGTCAAACTTATATTGACCTTCCGCACCCCAACGCTTTCCCCATTGATCATCGTACCATTTGCGTGAAAGGCAAACCGTGAAGTCTGATGTACCTGCTTCTTCAAAAGTTAGGGTTAATTCACAAGTTGTTTCATCGATTTTAGAAAAGACTTTGGCATTTGGACCGTCCAAATCCCAACCGTTGAAGGCACCGTACATTCTAGGGACAGGATAAAAATCAATGGTATCGGCTTCTACAGGCATTGCTTCCAAAATATGGGTTGTTGGATTGTATTTGAACAGGTACAAACCGGCTTGATATTCGAATGTGGAAGAATCGCCCATTCCTGCCGGTGTGCCATCCATTTTGTATTGTTCATTTGCGCCCCAGCGAACGCCCCATTGGTCGTCATACCATCTTAAAGAAACCAAAGTTGATATATCGGTTGAACCGCTTTCGGTAAACTCAACCATTGTTGTATAGATACCGTCGCCATCTTCATCCGTAAGCAGTTGGGTCTGATCGTTGTTGTAATTCCAACCATTGAAGGCACCATAAATGCGTGGAGTTTTTAGCGTGATTTCCACGCCGTCTTCAAGTTTTAAATAAGTAGTAAGTTTCGTTTCGCTGTAATAGGCAAAATAATAAAGGCCAGGTTCAAAGGAAATCATTGTAGTCTGACCCATTCCTGCCGGTGTGCCGTCAAACTTATATTGTTCGTGAGCGCCCCAGCGTTGACCCCATTGGTCATCGTACCATTTTTTCGATAGAATTAATGTTGCATCAGAGGTAACAGCTTCAGTAAATTCCCAAGTGCCGTCAAAGACGCCATCTGCATCATCATCGGTTAAAATCAAAGCATTTTCTCCTTCATAAACCCAGGTAGTGAATTCTCCGTAAATAGCCGGAGGGATTGCTTCAATGATATCTTCGCTCATTTCCAAGGTATCCCGGATTTCTTTGGTTTCCGCGTTAAACGATACCGTTAGTGTTCCGTTGCCCCAGTGCCATATGGAGCCGAGTCCGCCCCCGGTAGGAGATAGCGGAGCAGGTTGAATATAATAAAAATCAATTCCCCAAGTTCCGTCTGCATTCCAAGTTCCGTCGGTAACTTTATAGTAATGACCGTCATAGGCTACATCCCGTACTTCTTCGGTTAGTTCTACCGTAATCGTATAAAGGTTTTCCTCTCCATCGACTTTTGTCATAATAAAGCGTTCATCGTTAGGACTGTAGTTTGAAAAGTTTCCGGCTAGATAATAAACCGTTTCTTCAATTTTCATCCATTTGGCATATAAAGTCAAATGCTTGTCAACAGGATCGTTAAATGAAAAATCTTGGGTTCCTTCTTTGTCTTTGAACCAACCTTCGAAGGTATAACCGCTACGAGTCGGTTCAATCGGTTCGCTTGCTTTGGAACCTTTTTCGATTCTTTGGGCGGCAGGGCCTGCCGGTGCCCCTTCATAGTTTAGGTCAAAAGTTACTTTAACCTTGTTGTTGTCACATCCTGCTAAAAATAAACCAAAAGCAAATACAATTGCTAATAATGTAAAAAACTTTCTCATTTTTCCTCCTTTTAATTTTTTCCTTTTATTTATTCAATGTAGCTCACATTAAAATAACCATGATTTAAGAGAAAATGGCTAGGCTTTCCGGTAAGGTGACTAGAGATTTGTTGGTTACAAAACCTTTGCCAAAAATATGTTTACCTTTACTTTTTAGGTAATAAGGTTTATCGGTGTAATTTACTACAACCGTAAGAACTTGGTTTTGGTATATCCGTTTAAAAGCAAGAACCTTTTCTTTGGTTTTAAGGGGGGCGGTTTTGCCTTTTCTCAAAACTTCATTAGTCTTTCGCAACATTCCCAAAGATTGAATAAAATAGTTATCTTCGGAATTAATTTTGGACCAATCGAATGCTCGACGGTTATCAGGATCGACATCGCCTTCTAAACCGATTTCATCCCCGTAATAAATTAAGGGCATTCCTTCGCTGGCGAGCATAAACCCCAGAGTTAAGAAATGAGTTTTGGAGTCTTGCAGGAAAGTAAGCGAACGAATCGTATCGTGACTGCCGATTAAATTGACTAAATAGTTAAACACCGGCGTTTGATAAAGCATTTTGTTGGTATTTAATTGATTCCAAAAATCATTTGCTTTGATTTTTCTGGTTAAGAATTCGAAAAGCCAAAAGCGATATTTGTAATTGGTGATGGTATCCATCTGGTCGCCTTTCATCCATTTGACGGCTTGATTCCAAATTTCGCCTATCATTAACACATCAGGAAACACTTGTTTGATTTTCTGGCGAAGGTGTCGCCAAAGGTGGGTAGACACTTCATCCGCTACATCAAACCGCCAACCGTCGATTTGTAGTTTTTTAGTCCAATGTAGGCAAATATTTGTTAGATATTCGATAACCTCAGGATTGGAAGTGTTCCATTTGGGCATTTCTGGAACCAGACTGGCAAAGGTGTCGTAATTGCCGATCTGAGGATCCACCGGAAAACTCTCAATGCAAAACCATTTGGCGTAGGGAGAGTTTTCTCCGTTTTTAATTACATCTTGGAAGTAAGGGTGTTGGATGCTGCAATGGTTGAACACCGCATCCAAAACAACCTTGATTCCTAGGTTGTGCGCTTTTTCCACCAGTTCTCTTAAGCCTTTTTCCCCTCCGTAAATAGCTTCGATTGTTTCATAGTCGGAAATGTCGTACTTATGATAGCTGGGAGATTTAAAGACGGGACAAAGATAAATTATGCCGGTGCCTAAAGATGCGATATAAGGGAGTTTGGCAACAATTCCGGAAAAGTCCCCCCCGTAATAAGTAGACCGATCCGGTTTTTGGTAAGGCGGTTTGACATTTTCGGGATTGTTGGTGGGATTGCCGTCAAAGAAACGGTCAACCCAGATTTGGTAGATGAGATCCCCTTCCGCCCATTTAGGGAGATGCAAAATATCGGAATCGTTGATAATGGAGTAGTAAAAATAGTTTTGGGGAAGGGGATTCTTCATCCATCCGTCGGAAGTGTAACATAATTTTTTATTTCGCCAATAAACTTCAAAATAATATTTGAAATGCCTTTCTTTGACTTGGATGGTTGTTTCATAAAGGTTAAAACTGTGGTCGGTTAACAACAGTTTCATTTCTTGGCAATTAATTTTATCGGTGTGGTCATAAAGGTTCTTGTAATAAAGGATTATTTTTTTTACACCCTTTTGAATTTTTACCCTGATATTTAGTTGATTGTGACTAATCGGATAGGCAAAAGGAACTTCGGGTAGGTGCAAAACAGTGTTTTTCTTACTCATTGTTTAACTCCGCCTTCTGTGAGTCCACCGATAAAGTATTTTTGCAGGGAGTAGAACAGAACAATCATAGGAATGCTGCCAAGAATTGCTCCCGCGCAATAAATACTCCAATTGATGCCGAATTGACCGACAATCATTGACTGAAGTCCCACTGATAAGGGCATCGACAAAATGTTGGTGGTCATTACGGCGCTGGCAATTACGTATTCGTTATAAGCGATAACGAAACTTTGAATTGCCACAATGGCAAGCATCGGTTTAGCTAAAGGGAGGGTAATTTTTAATAGAATTTGCAACTTAGTTGCTCCATCCATAGTTGCAGCTTCATCCAAGTCATAGGGAATGGTGTCAAAGTACCCTTTGGCTATCATTACGAGTCCCGCCGAAGCAAGCGTTGAATTGATAATAATCAAACCCGGCATTTTGTTCAAAAGACCGATTGCGACAAATATTCGGAAAATGGAAACCATCGACAAAGTCAACGGGAATATCTGAATCAACAACAGGAAGTTGAACAGTTTTTCCTTGCCCATGAAGCGAAGGCGGGAAAAAACATAAACGGTAACCGAAACTAAAAGGACGGTAATAATCATGGTGCACAGTCCAATCAAGATGGAATTCCCCAGCCAATTGAGAAACTTCGTGGCTTGAAACAACTGTTTGTAATTTTCGAAAGTAAATTCTTTGGGGATTTTTGCCCCGGCGCTAATGACGTTTTTGCCGAATGATATGAGGATAATATATATGAACGGTAAAAGAGTAATAAAGGCAAGAAAGAGAAGAAAGGCTTGCGTAGCAATTTTAATTAAGATTTTTTTCATAAACTTCTCACCCCTAATTTAAGCGTTTTTGGTTGATTTTCATCATCGTTAAGGCAAAAATTGCTACGAAAATGAAGATAATAACCGAATAAGTAGCAGCTATGGCATACCGTTTGGTGTTGAAGGCGGTATTAAAGACATAGGTTATTAAGAGATCGGTAGCACCAGGATTACCCAAAACATCGGATGCCGGTCCGCCTTGGGTAAGCATATAAACACCGAATTGGTTAAATTGCATGATGAAACTCATTATCAACATCGGCAATAGTGCTCTAAACAGAAGTGGCAGAATGATTTTCAAAAAGATATACTTTTTGTTTGCTCCGTCGATGACGGCAGCTTCGTAGTAATCTTTCGGTATCGATTTTAAATATCCAAAAGCAATTACCATAAAGTAAGGAAAAGAAAACCAAACCATGACCATAATTGTGGAAATCTTAGCCATCAAGGGATGGGTTAACCACGGAACATTAGGAATATTGAAGATTCCCAAGATTTGGTTAATTAGACCATTTTCGGTATCCAGCAATCCTTGCCACATCAACAAAGTAATGATTGTTGGGATAACCCAAGGAAGGATATAAATGATTCGGTAGATTTTGGCAATTTTGGCATTGGCTGCATCAAGAACAACCGCAAGAATCGTGCCAAACACAAAAGAAATTACCACAACCGCTAAAGCAAAAACAATGGTCCAAAGCGACATTGACAATAAACCGTTTATGCCGGTGGTTAAAACACGCGAATAATTGCCTAGTCCGATTAAGCCGTAGTTGCGTAAATTGATACCGCTATAATCAGTTAGCGATAGAAAGAAATTATGAAAGATAGGAAAAACATAAAACATCAAAAGGAGCGCCATAATCGGCAACAACAAAACCCAAGCAAGGAGTGTCGTTTTCTTGTCAAAGCGTATAGTATATTTTAGCTTTTTGGCTTTTTTCCTTTTTAAGTATATATATAAAAATATAATGCCAATTACTACAATTCCCAGTAACACAATAATCCACCATGGAATATCGATGTGTTCGGGGGCTTCGTTCATCAAAGCAACTTGTTGACTAAGTATTTGAACTAATTCATCGAGTTTATATTGGGCATCCACCGGATTGCCGTGGCGATCCCCAAAGAAAATAGCTTTAAAAGCATTGGTGCTTAAATCTTGATTATACCAAAGCGGACCTTCCGGAATATTTGGGAAAGGTTCCACAGTTTCGCCTATTTGAGCGAATTGTTTGAGTGTGGAATCGCTTTGGATATAATTGCTGGCAATAACTGCTCGATTGGTAGGATTGCGTTCGCCGATTTTTTTGTCGTAGCGGTTACCTGCTTCAATCAGCATCTGTTGGTTTTCATCTTGCAAGATATATTCCAAGAACTGTTTGGCAAGGTCTTTGTTCAGGGAGAACTTATTGATGACAAAACCTTCTACGGTGGTGATAGGTTTGGCCCGCTCGCCAGTTTTACCGAACGGAAGCGGAGCGATTCCGTAATTGATTCCGGCTTTTTTGAATGCCTCCGCCGACCATAAGCCATAAAAGAACATGCCGACTTTTCCTTCAATGAAAGAAGCTATGATATCGCTGTAATCTTTTTTATTCGGATTATTCAAGACATAACCCTTTTCCATTTGTTCTTTCATTAAAGCGACATATTCCAACATACCTTCATTGTTTAAACCGATGTCGTAAGCGTTATAAGTACCATTAGGGTATTTACCGTAGTAATACCCGCCACATTCCCTAATCAAAGGATAATTGAACCACATGTCGGTGGCGTTTAAATAAATGCCGCGAATTATCGGTTCTCCTTTTTCGTTTCTCGTGGTTATTTCATCGGCTAAAGCAAACAAATCATCCCAAGTATTGGGGAGGTTTTCTTCGGGAATTAAATCTTTGTTGTAAATCAGACCAGAAGTCGAATTGTTATAACCTATTCCATAGAGTTTATTGTTGTAGGTAAAAGCCGAAAAAGCCACATCCACAAAACGCATCTTCAATTCATCGTTAAATTCTAATTCTTCCAAGTATCCGGATTTGACCAAACCGCCAATGTCGGGAGCTTGCATATAGACGATATCCGGACGTTCCTCCAACTCCGCATTATTTACCAAAGCGGAAGGTACGGTAAAGATTTCCAGTTTCTGATAAACTTCCACTTTTACGCCGGTTTCTTTGGTGAAGTCTTGGGCGATATTTTCCATAACCAGTTTTTCGCCTTCGATTGCTCCTACCCATACTCTTAGGACAGCGTCTTCCGCATTCGCTTCTATGACAGAAAAGCAAATACAACAAAACAAAATAAGCAAAAAACTAAATAATTTTATTTTCACTTAACAACTCCTTTAATTAATTGATTAAATTTCTCGGTATAATAAATTCCTTCTTCAATCGATTTAACCGGTAAGCAAAGCGAAAAGTTTCCTTTCATGAGTAAATGGATATTGCGTTCGATTTCTTCAAAAGATTCGCAATCAATGGCTAAGCAAACACCATTGGCATCTTTAACAAGTTCTTCAATATGGTCAATCGGCCGCGGTTGATTGGGATCGGTGGCCAGCCACAAGTGTGCCACATTCTTTAAAGCGCAAATTTCTTTTACTAAATAAAGCGCCCGTGAATGTGAATGCATATGCCCTCTGCCAAAATGGTTGATGACTTTTTGGGTGTACGGAGCGCAAAACTCGCGGTATAAATCCCCCGAAATCATACAGGCAATATCTTCGCTCATATTGATGTTACCTTGCAAGTACCAGATACCGTAAGGGGTATCTATTAAGTATTTTTCCGCAAGCGCATAAATATCAAGTGCAAAGGCAATTGTAGCATCCGCACAATAGTTTAACAAGCCGTGCAATTCATCCGGATAGTCATAGAAATCAAGGTAAATGGCATCTCCTCTTAAAGCCGCTGCCAAGTCCAGGGGAGAGAAGAAGCCTCTCATAAAGGGGATACCGGAATCGGCGGAAAGTTTCAAGAGCGCTTCGCAAATCTTTAAGAATTTTTGATACCATTTGGCTTGTCCAAGGGGTGGGAGTTTTTTATAATCGGTAATCTCTTTCAAAACCGGTTTTGACCAACTTGTTTCGGGTTGAAAAATAATATCGCCGGCCACAAAAGCCGAGTAGTCGCCGATGCCGAGTACCGGCGAAATGGTGGGAATCATGTTGTCGTTGATGGCTTTCCGCTTAGAAAATGATTCGGAAAGCATTTGGCATAAATCATGAGCGTATTGTTCGATATCATCATCATAATTGTATTTTGTCAAATCGAATTGGGCATAATAATCCACATCGCTTGGGGGAAGGGCCCGAAAGGAGACGTTACCGGGTAGATGGTTAATGGCATCTTGATAGGTTTTCTCCCACATTTGAATGGTTTTGACAAGGTTTGGTTTTAATTTTTTTAAGGGTTCAAACATCGGTTTTTTCACCCAACAAGAACGCTTTGGCTATTTGTGCCGCGCTGGCTGCATCCCCCGCATACCCATCCGCTTCGATTTCCTCGGCAAAACTATCGGTAACCGGAGCGCCCCCGACAAGCACTTTGACTTTATCCCTAATGCCTGCTTTCTTCAAAGCATCGATGGTTTCTTTTTGTGCCATCATGGTAGTAGTCAATAGAGCCGATAAACACAATAGATCCGGTTGATAATCTTTGACTGCTTCCACGATTCTTTCTTCGGATACGTCAACACCTAGGTCCAGGCATTCGATGCCTTGCCCTTCTAACATCATTTTGACTAAGTTTTTGCCGATATCGTGGAGATCCCCTTTAACGGTGCAAATAATGGCTTTGCCCAATGGTTTGATTCCGCTCGTAATTAGGGCAGGACGCAAGATTTCCAAACCGGCATTCATAGCGCGTGCCGCTACCAATACTTCGGGAACGAACACTTCGTTGTTTTTGAACTTGCCTCCGATGACGGTCATGCCGTGGATAAGGCCGTCGTTTAATATATCCTTTGGCGCAAGTCCTTCATCGAGAGCCTGTTGGACCAGTTGTTTGACATTTTGGGCTCGTCCTTTTTGTAACATTAAAGCAATTTCTTCAATTAACATAATTTTCCTCCTCATCTATTTTTAATTATACCGGAAAACGCTTACATATGCATTGATTTTTTTGCGAAAAAAACGTAATAATTTGCTTAAAAGAAAAAAGGTTAAGAATTTACTTAACCTCTAAATAGTTTTAAATAACTGTTAGGAGATACGCCATAATGCTTTTTGAAGGTTTTGGAGAAATAACTTGCATCGTTAAAGCCAACGGCTTGGGAAATCATCTGCACATTTTTGCCCGTTCTTTGCATAAAATCGAGGGCATTTTCCATGCGGATTTTGTTAACGTAATCGGAAAACGTCATATTCAGTTCCTCTCGGAACAAGTGGCTTAAATAATAAGTGCTGACGTAAACTTGATTTGCCACATTTTCCAAACTGAGATTTTGATGGTAATTTTCCTTTATATAGGCGATGGCTTTTGTCAAATGTTCGTTTGTTTTCTTTTGGGAACGGTGTTGGTAGATTACCGTCATAATCATTTCCATAACTTCGCTGGACATTAAGCACATTTCTTCATATTTGATTTCTTCGGAAAAAACTTTGGTATAGTCTTTGAGGATAATGGCCATATCCGAAAGCGGGGCACCAGAATCAATACCAGCCCGAAAGAAGATGGTTATAAGCTCAAATAGTTTGGCTTTAATCATATCAAGGTTTCCCGAAGAAATCGCAAAGATTTCTCCCAAAATTTCGTTTAAGATTCTTCTTGCATTCGAGGTGTTGCCGGTTTGGATCGAAGCGATTAATTCTTTTTCCACTTCAATCGGATATCTTTGCATCATCGAACGTTTTTCGATTTGTATGAGTTTTGACGCTTGAAGTTTCTTTTCTTGAATCAATTCCCCGATTTCTTTTTGTTGTTTGTAGATTTTCAACCTTTGGGCTAAAAATTTGCTTTCTTCTTTACACATGTGATTTACGAAAATATTCAGCATTTGCGAAGCGCTTGTCATGTTCTCGCACGACAACTGCTTGACGTTTTTCATGATTTCCTGAATTTGTTCGTTAGTTAGGTTGCTTCCTCTGGTGATATTCTTTAGTTCTTCAATCGCCAATTCGTCCGGTTCCCAAAGCAGCACCGGTCCACATGACAAACTGCCAATATATTTTTCTTCAAAAAAAATCGGAGCGCTGCTTTTAATCATGCAACCGCACTTGAAAATATATGGTTCACCCAGTTCTGCTGCTTTTAGTCCGGCATATTCCATTTGCTTTTTGCATCGCAACAAGTTTTCATAATCTTTGATGACTTCGCAAATGCTTAATTTAGGATTGACCCGGTAACTCAAAAGTTCATTGCCTTGCACGTCATGGAGAGAAACATCAATATTTGTCAGTTCTGCAAAATGCCCAAACAGCTCTTTTAATTCCTTGAAGTCCAAAACCTGAGGTAATATTAGATTTGAAATCTGGACATTCATTGGTTATTCCTCCCTGCCAAAAGACATATTATCCGTGAAATAGTTGAAAAAGGCCGAAGAATTGGATAACTCGATAGTTGTTATGGATTTCGCAATCTGTTCCAACCTGGCTATATTTTCTGGGTGAGTCAAACACATTTTGGCGCCCATTCCGCTGGCATTTCCAATGGAGCGCACTTTGCCTTTAAAGACCTTGGGAAGCAGTCCCACCGAAAAAGCATGGTCAAGGTTTAAGTAAAAGCCAAACCCTCCTGCCAAATAAACGGTTTCGATTTGTTCGAGATCGATTCGGGCAAGCTTTGCCATAGATAAGATTCCCGAGATGATAGCGCTTTTGGCCAGTTGAAATTCGCGAATGTCTTTTTGACTGAGATATATTTCATTGTTTAAATAAAAAGCAGCGTTTTTAATCTTTTTGCTTAACGGGCTTTTGCTTTTTTGGATTGCGCCGCTTTCATCAAGCAGTTTTTCCTCAAGCATGATGGCAACAGTGTCGACTAGACCGCTTCCACAAATCCCTTTGGGTTTTCCTGCTACGGTTTTTAGTTTAATTTTACCGTCAACAACTTGCACTTGATTGATTGCACCGCTAACCGCACCCATTCCGCAGGAAATCTTCGCTCCTTCAAAAGCCGGTCCTGCCGCGGTGGAACAGCCGTACAATTGATGTCCGGTTTTAAGAATAATTTCTCCGTTGGTGCCGATGTCGACTAAAAGGGCATTTTTGTTAGTTTCCAACATTCGGCTGGCCAGGACTCCCGCCAAGATGTCGCTGCCGAGATAAGCGCTAACGGAAGGCAAGATGACGATGTTGGTGATGTAGGAATTTAGTTTAGTATTTTCCAAAAGGAATGTATGGGTAAAAACAGGGGTAAAGGGAGCAATCCCCAAAGGGGAAGGATCCACTCCCGCCAACAAGTGCGCCATCGTGGTGTTGCATGATACAAACATTCGTTTGATTTCGGAAAGGTTATGTTTGATTTCAAAATATTCCACTATTCTTACCAATTGATTGATAATGGTGTGGTGCAACTTAGGCAGATTTCCTAACCCGCATTGGTCGATTCGGGTGATGACATCCGCCCCAAAAGCCACTTGGTGGTTAAAATCGGTATAATAATCGCAAATGGCGAAATCCTCCAAATCAACCAAATAACAGGCGATGGAAGTGGTGCCGATATCGCAGGCAATTCCCAACGAATGTTTGGGATCAACTTCTTTCGTTTTTAAAAAATCGTACCCTTTTTCGATATTCAATTGGTTTAATTCGACAACACAATCGTCAAAAATGGTGGTTTGACAAGCCAGAACATCCTCGTTATTAAGCGATACCAAACATTTCTTGCAAGTGCCTTTTCCGCTACAATCCGCAGAAATCACAAAACCTTCCTGTATCAAAGCATTTAGCAGGTTGGTTCCTTTGGTAACAAAAACTTCCTTTGTTTGATTTTGTGTCAGGACCTTAACTTTCTTCATAACAACACCATCGCAAAATAAGTTACGGTACTTGGACCGTGGTAATATTTAAGCCCGGCCTTGGAGGCCAATTGGTAAACATCAATTCCTACCGCTTCCATCGAGGGAGTTGCTTCTTCAGGCTTCCTGCAAGGATTATCTGGGTAAGTACAGCTTGGACAGATACTGCAACTCCCCACCCCGATGATGGCAAAAGGTAGTGTTTTTAGTGTTTTACGCAGTGTTTTCAGTTTGGCTTCCATGACTTTTCGGCCTTGTTCCATTTCTTCGTAATTAAAAGCGTCCGATAAAGGGATAACCAAGTTAAACAAATAGCCTTTTTGGAAGGACTTATATCTCGAAATAAGCGGCTTTAAGTCGCCGATTCCCGGAGGGCACATCCAATTAGTATTGTATTTCCCACAAGCATTTCTTTCGCAATACTTATGCATTTCCCAAGAAAAAGTGAGGTCTTTTACGTCAATTGGGGAAAATTGATTGAATTGTTCTTGCAAAAATTGTTCAATTATGGCTTGCATGATAGCACCTCCTTCAAAAATTATTAAGCGACTTTTTCATCAAAGACTTTAAAAAAATTATAACACCATACCCACTAATTGTCAAGCACAACCATAAAAGCGGGAAAAAAACCCCTGATAAATAGACAAAAAACACCGAAATCATTAACGGTGTTTTTGCTATTTTATTCAATTTCCAACAGCCATTTCAAAAAAAGCGGAAACCGTTTGGCCCAAGCAGTTTCATGGTGAATGCCCTGTTTATCGATAATTACTTTCAAGTCGGTTGTCCCGAGTTTACGCAATAATTTTCCCATTTGTTTAGTGTCGTTCAAATACCTTAAACGGTAAATCAGAGAATCGGTTTCTTTTTTTCCAACGTCTAAATAAACCCTGAGGTGTGGAACATGATTGGTTTTTACATAGGAAAAGACTTCGTCTCGCGCAAACCAAAAAGCCGAGGAAAAACAACCGATGGCTTTAAAGGTCTGAGGAAACCGATACCCTGCATACATACTAATCAATCCCCCCATCGATGAACCTGCCATATAGGTTTCTTCTGGAATGGTCGGATAGCGTTGGTCAATCAGGGGTTTCAAAGTTGTAACAATCCATTTTAGGTATTGCTCGCCCATCCCCCCTAAATCGTCCTTGACCAAGGCATTTTTTTCCTTTCGCCATGGCGAATATTCGGAAAAACGCTTTTTGGGGTGGCAATCGATACCCACCACTATCAGGTTTTTTTGGTATTTCTTTTCAATTAAATCCATGGTTTCTTGAATATTCCAAAGGGCTTTTCCGTAGCTATCCTCAATGTCAAACAAATTATGGCCGTCATGCATGAAAAGCACGGGATAAAGTTTGGTTAAATCTTTGGGCAGATAAATGCGAATAGTCCTGAGTTCGTCAAATATTTCTATCTTAAAGCGTTCGATTTTTCCCATTTTTTTCGCCCCCTTTAACAAAATTATATCATAAACAAAAAGAAATCCGAAATAATCATTAAAAAAAGGATCCATTAATTAGTAGTGCCCTAGTCAAAAAAAGGATTTTTTCAAGTAAATTTTCTTTTCTTCCGTTAAAGAAATTAACTTTTTCCACCATAAAGCAGGTTTGTTTCTAGATTTTTTCCAATCGTCTTTTATAATATTGGGGGGTTTTTAAGACTCAATTTGCTTTTTATCCTTATTTTTGGTTATGGGAATATTTAATCGGGAATTTTTATTTTTGTAGTTTGATCTGGTCCATTTCATTGGGTCTTATCAAACCCGCCAAGGAAAAAAACAATATTTTGAAAAATAATTGGTCTTTACATCTCAAAATAATAGGTATAGCTTCACTCAACAAATTGTTTACTATAAATTTCCTTTTTTCTACAAGGTTTAGTAAGGAATTAAGTGCCAAAAATTATCATCAGGGTTATAATAATGTTATCAAAAAAGATTGGAGGAAAATATGAAGAAACCCTTATTACTATTATTAACCCTTATTTTCTGTATTGCTTTAGCATCGTGTGGGGGAAAGGAAGAGGAACCCCAAAAATACAATATCGTTTTTGAATCAAACGGTGGTTCAGCCGTATCTACTATTACCCGCGATGAAGGCACAAGCGTCGCCAAACCGGCGGATCCTTATCGCAATAATCACATCTTTTTAGGATGGTACTTAAATTCCGAACTTACGGAATCAGTTGCCTGGCCGCTTACCTTGAACAGCGACCTAAAAGTTTTTGCCGAATGGATTGACAACAAAACCTACTTTTTGAATGCGAGGGACAATACCGTCAATGCCTCTGGGTTTGAATATGACTTCACGCTTGCCCTGGATTTGGCCTACGGCACAATCGACGGTCCAAGCGCCAATATTGAAGGCAATGTCAAATACAACCAAAGCGCTCAACATTCCTATTATAAAAACGAAAATACAAGCGGTTTGTTACTTCCCAACAATACAATTCACATCATTAAAACCAACAATGAACTGGCCACTTTCAAAGTAAACTCCAAAGGCACCCTCTTTAGTTATGAAAAAGAAGCGGTTGATTCAAACTTTAAGTATGAATCAAGCATTTATGCTAAGGTTTTGTTCAATTACGACGCCAGTCAAATTGAATCGGTAACCAAAAAGAGCGATGGCAGCTTTGAAATAAAATATGTGGGAGGTTCTTCCAATTTTATCAAATCGCTTCTACAGGCTTTGGATAGCCCCTTGTTAGCAGCCTTCATCGATTTGCCAAATTTGGATTCTGATCTCCAGATTGTTGTAACAATGGAAAACGGCTTAATAAAATCGTTCAATTATTCCTTTTCGATAGGAATAGTTGCCGGAACCTTATCGGTACAATATCAATTAATATTTAAAAAAGTGGGCTCCGGTGTCAATATTGTTCCGCCAAGTTTTCCGGGAATCGCGATTACCGAAAGCGAAATTACTCAAAAAGCCAATTCAATCAATACTCTTTTGACTGCTTACCAAGCTGAAAACCGTTCCGGTTATACATATGACGTCAAAACCGAGGTTAAATTTCCTGACAAAAACGCCATCAATGCGCACGTTCAAGGAAGAACGATGAGAGTTGTGGAAGCAAACGAAGATGTTTATTTTTGGAATCGCATCGAACTAGATAGCGACTACAAAAACAGCGATTTATATAAAAACTTAGGTATCGAGGATTATGAAAGATATCGCGTCACTTATCAAAACGGGGATGTTTACGATTGTATCGATGGCGTCTTCAGTAATACCTACACCAAAATCGAAGGATACGACAATCACGCAATCGACAATTACTATTTCTTTATTCCTTTAACTTTGCTCAACAAAAAAAATATCTCGATAATCCAAGAGAAAAACCAAGGCGCGGCTAAAACTTATTCCCTTGGCTTAAATGCCACGGGAGTAACTTCTTTATTGGGCTTCATCGATCAAGCCATTCGAATCGATGTCAATAATGAAAATGAGTTTTTAATTTATAACATTAAAGGGGAATTGGAAATAACGGGATGTGAATTTATCGTCGAAATAGAAAATAATAAATTAAAATCCATCAAAATGGAAATTGAAGGCTCATATAATGCCAATCCTTACCAAGGTACTGAATTTGGCGGCAATTGCACCTTCAAACTAAACTATGAATTAATAACCAACACTTTGGCCAACGATTATCAAATTCCAGCCAACGACAAAGATGTCGATTTGTCGAATAGCTAACTTAAAGGAAAAGGAACTTATCTCTTAAGTTCTTTTTTTTTATAACAATAGTTTGTTTATTTTTTTTAAAGAGTTCAGCCCTGCTTGTTTTAACAATACAAAAGCATTGAATTCAAAATTGGTATGATTGATTAAGCGGAAAAGCAAGCTAAAGACATCCGTTAAATCATTTTTTTCTACTTTATCCGCCATATAACAGGTTACGACAAATTTGACGAAAAAGTAGCTACCCAAAATACCATAAAAGTAATCTTCATATGTGCCAAAACGATTATTAAGCGGAAAATCTTTAAAAATAAAATGATTATGGATAATTTTTTCCAACCAACAATCAAAGTCATTGAATTGCTCGTACAGGCGACTCCTGAACTCGCTTAAAATGGCTACATCACTAATGCTTGCCAAATTATTCAATACGCTCGGAGCCAGTCTTTCTAGGGCTTTGCTTTTTTTGCAAAACTCTTTAAGCCATTTGGTTCCGGTCTCAAGAATCAAATCATAGTCTGGGTCAGGGAAAGGCGATGGCGAAGTTTAATTGATTATAAATTTGGTTAAGTAAATTGATTTGTTTTTGGGCCTTTTGGGCAGTTATATCTTTGAAAAAAGCCCCTAATACCATCAAACGACTGTTTAAGTTAAGCGAGCGATTCAATAAAATTGAATAATTTAAATCTTTTAACCTCTCCAACCATTTTCTTTGTTCGGGCGATAAATGATAAGTGGTGGGAATAATTTTATCGAAAGTGATTTTTTGTTCCCTAAAGGATAAGGCTTTCGGCGAACTCAACAATAACTCAATAACCTTCTCGCAACTGTTCGAACAACAGCACTCAAAGCTTGTTGTCATTTTAGGTGCTCTAGGGAAAGTATTGGCAAATGGCTGGTAGCGCCTTTTCGCCAAATTGAAAGTGAAGCAGACAGTAACCGTTATCCAAGTGAAGCGGACAGTCGCCCTGCTCGTTTTTAGCCACTTTCGCAAAACACTCTTTTGAAGGATAGGGGTTGATAACAAAACTTTGCGTTATTTTTGCTTTCAAATCTTCCGAACATTCGAGTTCTTGCAGATGGTAGTATTCGTTCATCGAAATGGTGACGTCCCAACCGATGCAACAACTGTTTCGGCATTCCTTGCCTTTGCATACGAACTCCGGATAATAACTGGGAACCTGATATTTATATGTCGACTTTGTCATAATTTTTGCTTCTCTCCCAAATTTTTTTTCAAAGAATTATACTTCAACCGCTTTTGGGTTGTCAATTATTTTGAAAACAAAATTGATTGCAATTTTTGAAAAATCCAAGTATAATGGATTTAAATGAGGTAGATAAAAATGATTAAAAAAATCAGCGGAACATGGTTCGAATTTGAACATCACAATTCGATAGAAGGCAAATATTATAATCAGGATTTGCTAAACTTCACCGAACAACAGTGGCGCGAAAAAATAAACGAAATCGCCGATTTACAAATGGAATACATCGTGCTTTTGGCCACCTCCTTGGATAACGAAGCGTATTTTCCCTCCGAAGTATATCCAAGAAGCAAACATCAAACACCCAATTTGATTGAAGTTCTTTTGGATCAGGCCAGCAAAAGAAAAATCAAAGTCTTTTTGAGCGTAGGCTTTTACGGAAATTGGCGAGATCCTTATCGAAACATGACTGACCCCGAAGTAACCAAACTCGCTTTTAAAGCCATCCGGGAATTGTATGAATTGTACAGCTGTTTCGACAGTTTCTATGGTTGGTATTTGCCCGATGAAACTGAGGTTAACCCTTATTTTGATTCCGCTTTTATGCAATACGTTAATAAATATGCTCAGTATTTGCGTAAACTTGATGCAACAAAAAAGCTTTTGATAGCACCGTATGGAACCAGAAAAATCAAAACCGATGCCTTTTTCGTTGAACAACTAAAAAACCTTTCGGTCGATTATATCGCTTATCAAGACGAAGTGGGAGTAAGAAAATCAACGACAAAAGAAATCAGTAAATTTTACGCTAATTTAAGAAGGGCACACGACCAGGCAAACGGTCCCGCTTTATGGGCGGATATCGAACTCTTTACTTTCGAGGGCAAAACCTATGAAAGCCCCTTACTATCTGGTGAATTTTCGCGCATTATGGAACAATTGAAACAGGTGTCCCCTTTCGTCGATGTGGTCCTTGCTTATCAATACCTTGGTTTAATGAATTCTGCTGAAGGTAGGGCGTTGGCCGGGGAAAGGATTTTGTCCCAAAAACTTTATCAGGACTATGCCAAGTGGCTTAAGGAAAGGAAAAACGAAGATGAATAAATTTAACAAGTTGCAAACCGAGGGTCGGAATCCTTTATCGATGAACATCGACCAACTGTCGACTTTGGAAATGTTGAGGGTGATTAATCAGGAAGACTTGACCGTACCGTTAATCATTCGCGATAACTTAGAATCCCTTGCGAAAGCAGTTGATTTAATCTATCAACAGTTAAAAAGGGGAGGTTCTTTAATCTATGTAGGGGCAGGAACTTCCGGGAGGTTGGGACTTCTGGATGCTTTTGAATGCCCGCCTACTTTTGGGGTACCGTCAAAAACAGTGCGGGGAGTGATTGCAGGCGGACAGAAAGCTTTACTGGGGGCGGTGGAAGAAAACGAAGATGCTTTCGTTGAGGGGAAACTCGCAATTTGCGAAAATGAGATTAACGAATTCGATGTAGTTGTGGGACTTTCCGCTAGCGGCCTTACCCCTTTTGTTTTAGGCGCGCTTGACGAAGCGAAAACAAGACAAGCCAAAACAATCGCGATTATCAACAACCCCAACCCAGAACTGGAAGCAAATTGCGACGTTGTGGTTGTTTGCGAAACCGGTCCCGAAGTCATCACCGGTTCCACCCGAATGAAAGTGGGAACCGCGCAAAAGCTGATCTTAAATATGATAAGCACTTCGGTAATGATAAAACTGGGAAAAGTTTATCAAAACTTGATGGTCGATGTCAAACCAACCAACCAAAAACTTATCAACCGGGCAATAAATATTATTGGGGAAGCAACCCAGGTTAGTTTTGAGGAAGCAAAAACAGTTTTTTCCAAAACCCAGGACGTAAAAGTTTCCATCCTGATGCTTAAAGGAAACCTTGATAAAGACAGCGCTATTAAGTTGTTAACCGACGCCAACGGAAATATTCAAGAAGCCCTTAAGAAAGCAAAATAAAACGAAAGAGAAAGGAATTAAAAATGAAGTTAGATATGCCAAATTATGCAAACTTTGACGAAGATGCTTTGGGGGCAAGACAGCGTTGGCTGAATAAACCGGTTCTTAAAAAAGAAAGCCTTTGGGATGATAAAACACGCACCAACTCAAAATACCAAGGATATGGGGAATTTGGTTTTATAAATGATACTATGGACGGAAAAGAAGTCTATGGGAAAATTGCAACCAATATTTTTATTGAAGACTTTCGTCCCCGTCCCGTGGAGTCGTTGCATATAAAACCTCATCAAACCGATTGGCGTTCCTATAACCGGATTTCGTTTTGGATATACCCCAAAGCGGAAGGATTTGTCAATTTTTATTCCCATTACTTTCTGAAAAATTATCAAGGCGAAACGTTTACCCATACCGAAAGTTTAATTTCCAATAAGTGGAATAGAGTGCTTTTTGAATTTGACTCAGAGTTTTCCCTAGTCGATTTAATCGGGATAGCCTTTTTTCACATGGGTGTTCCTGACGAAGCGCTTCCCCATGTTGAATTTATGGTGGGGGATATTGTTTTGGAACAAGTAGAACCGGATTATGTTCACGGTTGGTCGCTTGACAACAAAATCGCTTATTCCCATATTGGTTACTGGAAAAACGCAAAAAAATACGCCCTTGTGCAAAATGTTGAGGCTTCGTTCTTTTACTTAAAAACCGCTAAAAACGAAGTTGTTTTCCCAGGAATGGTTCAAGCAATTTCCACCACGCTGGGGGATTTTCAAGTTTTGGATTTTTCTGCCATTACCGCTGAAGGATTGTATTATTTGGAGGTCGGCAAGCTAAAAACAACTCTTTTTCCCATCAATGACAATCCATTTCAATCAAGCATCGAAAAAAGCCTCGCCTTTTTAAATGCTTTGCGTTGTGGTGACGATATTCCTGGCGTTCACAGCCCTTGTCATTTAAACAGTTACACAACCCACCCAGATGGCCGAATAGTACCGAATTTTGGCGGTTGGCATGATGCAGGGGACGTATCGCAATTTGAAATATGCACGGCGGAAATTGCCCATGCTTTAATCGATTTGGCGGATGCTTTAAAAGATAAAAATAATTTCTTAACCAAAAGCATTTTGCAGGAAGCCCGCTACGGAATCAATTGGTTGTTGAGAACGCGCTTTGGCGACGGCTTTCGGGCTTTAGCGGTCGAATATTCGATTTGGCAACCTAATGTCGTGCCCAACAAAGAGGTCATTAATTTAAATCAAAAAAGAAATGTTAGGAGTGTGGCAGAAAACGGGGCATATGAAAACTTCCTTTCTTCCAGTGCCCTTGCTTCAGCTTCTCTTATATTTAAAGAAATTGACGATATGTTTTTTGCATGGTGCAAGCGTATCGCTATTGAAGACTTTGCTTTGGCGCTGGAAGGTTATCAAAAAGGCTATCACACGAAACGGTGGGGAATTATGCCGAAAGCGCAAATTTGCGGGGAGGCTACTCTTAGTTCAAGTCTTCTCTACCAATTGACCCAAGACCAAGCCTATTTGGATATTGCCAGCCAAATGGCGGAAACCGTAATCGCTTGCCAGGAACAAGAAATCACCCCTGACTGGGAGTACCCAATCCGCGGTTTCTTTTATGAAGACCCAGACAAAAGATTTTTGTTAACCTATGAACATCGCGGCCACGAACAAACGCCTATTCAGGGTTTGGTTAAATTGTTGACTGTCGCCCCAGATCATCCTAAAAGGGAAAAATGGGAGAAAGCGGTTTTGCTTTATAAAGAGTACTTGGAAACCACAGCTTTTTCCACCGAACCTTACGGAATGTTGCCAGCACACATATATATAAAAGGCAAAATCAATCCGCTTCGCTTTACCGTTCCCGCCAACTTTAACCAGGATAATTTAGAAGAATATCTAAATAGCCAAATCGAAGCGGGAATCAAAATCGGCGAAGGCGTTTACTTGAGGAGATTTCCGATTGCCATATCGAGACGGGGCTTTCATGCCACGCTCTTAAGCAAAGCCAAAGCTTTATCATTCATCGCTTGGTACTTAAATGATTTTCATTTAAGGCAAATGGCAATCGCCCAAATTGAATGGCTGCTCGGCAAAAACCCTTTTGCTTCTTCTACCATGTACGGCGAAGGAGAAAATTATCATCCGTTATACGTGGCTTTTTCCAGACAACTAATCGGAGCGCTTCCGGTTGGAATCAAAACCAAAGAAGAAAGCGATGAACCGTATTGGCCGGTGGGGAATAATGCGGTGTACAAGGAAGTGTGGGGCCATACCACAGGCAAATTTTTGTGGGTTTTGGCCGATATCTTGAAAATGATTAAATAAATATTTTTTCCAAAAAGAAAAAGCGGCTTACTCAGTCTTGAGATAAGCCGTTTTAAAAAAGGGAGAAAAGCGGAAGAGAATTATTTGGGTACAATCTTAGCGCGTTTATATTGATAAGGCCATTCCAAGTCGACCCCTAAAGGGCTGGCCTGATTGAGTGGCAGAAACGGATTGCGAAGAAGTTCTCTTCCCATAAAGATAAGATCAAGGCCAAAGTCGCTCAATGCTTTTTCTGCTTCGCTTGCGGTACAGATTAAACCTCCGCCGGTAACCGGTAAAGCGGTTTTTTCCTTTACCTTTTGAGCAAAAGGCAATTGATAACCGGGGAAAGCGTTGATTTTAACGTTTACGACACCGCCGCTGCTGACATCGATCATATCAATTCCAAAATCTTTGCTTAAATTGATAACTTCACATATTTCTTCCACATGGTTGCCATCCGGATGGTATTCTTCGGCGGAAACCCGTAGGGAAAGGATTTTTTCTTTAGGCCAAACTGAAGTTATTGCCTGAATGATTTCTCTCAAAAAGCGGGTGCGGTTTGTAAGAGTTCCACCATATTTGTCATTCCGCTTGTTGGTTAGAGGGGACAAAAACTGATTGATTAAGTAACCGTGGGCCCCATGGATTTGGATAAAATCAAATCCGGCCCTATCGGCGCGAAGAGCGGCCTGTTGGAAACTTTCGATGACTTTTTGAATATCTTCTTTAGTCATTTCGATGGGGGTAGGCATGGTTTCAAAGGCTATGCTTGAAGGAGCAAAGATTTTTCCCTGCGTTTGGCTTTTTCTCCCTGCATGGTTAAGCTGAATGCCGATAAAACAATTATAGCGCTTGACCTCATCCACGATCCGTTTTAAAGGCGCGATTTGGGAATCATCCCAAAGCCCTAGGTCTTGTTCGGTAATTCTTCCTTCCGGCAAAACCCCGGTTGCTTCAACAACAATCGTTCCTACCCCACCCACTGCACGGGAAAGGTAGTGAGCTAAGTGCCAATCATTGGCGAGCCCCTGCGCGGCCGAATACATGCACATCGGTGCCATTACCAAGCGATTCTTTATCGTTTGGCCTTTTAATTGGTATGCTGAATATAGTTTGGACATAGAACCTCCTGTTGCTATCTTTATTGTACTAAAAAAATGCTTTTTTTATAATAAATACACATTTATTTAGTCGAAAAAAATATCGAGATATCGCCGTTTGAGGTATCGAGAATAATCTTTTTGGCCAGATCTTCATCGTTGATTTCCGCATTCCGGCTCTTTTCGCCGTTCACATAATAACTGCCGTTTGTGGTAGTCATATTGATATAGTATTCATCTTTATTGCCTTCGATTTCCACGTTGATTCGACCGTTAGAGGTATCGCAGAACAAATAGGGCGTTTCCATACCGTCCACCGAGATCCGTCCGTTGGATGTTTTTAATTTAATCGATTCTAAAGCTTCAACTCTACTTGCAATAATTGCGCCGTTGGAACTGGCAACATCGATTTTGGTTGCGTTCAAATCCTCAAGGACAATTCGTCCGTTGGATGTAGCGCCTTTCAATTCCGTTAAATTGATATTTTTGATTTCCAAACGTCCGTTGGTTGTATTAAGTTTTAAATTAACGGTTAGGTTTTCCGGCAAATACAAGTAAAACCGATTGTAATCGGGATACATGAGGCTTTTTAGCCAATCTAAACCAAAATGAAAAATCTTTACCACAATGCTTTCATCAAACGACAAGCGGCTGTCTTCCAATTTTTCGGTAATCTTTCCATATGGGGTATTGTAATATTGTACGATGATTTCATCGGTTTCGCTTGGAAGCACATATAATGCGCGATTAAAGATATCCACCGATATATTAGTTAAACCAGCTATTTCCTCTGGGGAATAATTTTTGGTGATTTTGTCGTATTCGTCTTTACCTGATGCGAACGAACGCAATTCTTCTCGGGCAATCAAACCAAAAGTAATCGTGGCGATTACCCCAAGGACAAAAATCAGTAAGGCAATCCAAAATAAACGTTTCATGTTATTTGCCTCCTTTCTTAAAGAGTTCTTCAATTTTTTCATAAAGCAGTTCTAGTTTTGTACCGACGTTTTTTATTACATACCAAATAAAGGTAATCGCAAGCAACATAATTCCTAAAAAAAGGCTTATAGTGCCAAGATAGTACAAAGTGGATACGGCGGAAAGTTTGGCGTTAATTGTCATGACCATGGCGATAACTCCTCTTATGATACCGTTAAGCCCATAGATGGTAAAAGCGATGCCAAAACAAACCGAAACGACAAGTGCGACGACACTCAAAATGCGTCCGACAATTTTAACCCCTTTGTCAAAGGTTTGTTTAAGTTCAAAGTTTTTCTTTTCTTTGACATTTTCCACGAAATCGCTGTCTTTTTTGATGGTTCGAACAATTTTATCAATCGAACCCAATTTTTCAATAAAATTTTCTTCATCCTCGCCGTTGTCCAAAGCATCTTGAATCAACTCCTCATAATAGTGAATTATTTCTTCCCGTTCTGAGGTCGGAAATGATTCTAAAGCGGTGTCAAGGCGATACAAAAATTCCCTTTTTCGCATGTTTAATCCTCTTTCCTTAAAATATAATGATAAATTAATTTAATCTCCTCAAAGTCGGATTGACTTTCGGTTAATTTAACCCGTCCTTCATCGGTGATTCGATAATACCGTCTCAATCGAGACTGATGTTCTTCGGTATATGTTGTAACTAGTCCTTGGGCTTCAAGGCGTTTAAGGATGGGATAAAGCGTCGATTCGGATATTTCGAAAACTTGAGAAATATCCTGAATGATCTTGTATCCGTAGGATGCTTTAAACTTCAAAGCTGCAAGCACCAATATTTCCAAAAAGCCCTTTTTTAATTGGGCGTCCATATAATACCTCCTCATGTGTAATACTATACAATATATAGTATTATATGTCAAGTAATATGTTAATAAATTTTTTTAAAAAAATTGAATTTATTGACAATAACCCGTTTGGCTGTTATAATAATTTAAAAACCTACGAAAGAAGTGTTGACAAGATGGAACAAAAAGACGATTTATTTGTAATTGCTTTTAAAAGCACAGGCAGGCGAAAAGTTTTAACCGTAATTCTAGGAATCATCCTTGTTTTGGTTTTAGTTTTGATCTTGGGCGATTTTGCCCATTATCAGTTGTATCCGATAGTGCTTGGGATTTTGTTGGGGGTGGGAGGTTTCCTTTTCCTCTGGCTGCTGTGGTTTATCGTAAGGCCTTATGTTGTGGTAGACCATGATGGAAAAAGGGTTATCATCCATCGCATTTTTACCACCTGCGCAATCGCCATAAGGGATATTGATATGGTCTACAGCCGCAGATTTTCTTGGGAGGTTTTTTCATTAACTACGGGTACGCTTTATATCGTTACCCGAAATCGCGGGATTATCAAGGTTCGCAATGTCAAAGAGGTTGACCAAGCCAAGATGCGCCTAATTATTTTAATCAACAATTACAAACAATTGTTTAAAGAAAACGATTGATTATGAATCCGTTCGTTTAAATATACGTAACGGGTTTTTTCTTAAAAAAAGTCGAGATTCAAACTAACTGTGATATAATTACTAAAAAATTAGGTATAACAGTCGGGAAAGGAAAATAACATATGGAAAACGCAAAACCAGCCAACAAAAAACCCCATGCCCTTTTTAGGATGCTTAAGTATCTCAAAGATCATGATCCAAAAATCATCGGACTCTTTGTTGTTTATACCCTTTGTGCTTCAATTCACCCCGTGGTGGGAGTCGTGTTTCCAAAATACTTGATTTCGCAGCTATTGGCGGATAGTATTATTATCAATTCCATCCTTTTGGTTGGAGCCATCTTTTTCCTCATCAGCGCTATTACAAACTTTTTGGAAAATTACACCCATTCCGTTTCCTATACGCGGATAACCTACTTAAGGATTCGCTATTTATTTATTCAGTTTAAATTGTTTCTGACGATGGATTACAAATACACCGAAGATCCGAGCTTCGGTACCGAATATGAATTGGCTTTTCAGGCATGTTCGTCCAACAATAACGGAATCGAACAATTATATCACAGTATGTTCGAGATTGCGGCTAAAATTCTTTCCATAGTCATGTATGTCATTTTGGTTTCCTTGCTGAGTCCTTGGGCTTTTTTGGCTATTTTCTTAAGCATCATCGTGGGTTATTTTACCAGCAAGTTCGTGGAGCGTTATCGGTATTCCCAAAGAGCGCTACTTGCGCAAGCCAATCGGAAAACCCGGTATTACAATGAAGTAACCCATGATTTCAAATTTGGAAAAGACATCAGGCTTTACCGTTTGGGCGACAAAGTCATGGATTGTTATAAAAACGAAATATTGAGTTACCAAAAAGTTTTCCGAAAAATCAAAAACAGAGAATACGGTTGGGCTTTATTTGACTTGTTTTTTGTTTTGTTGAGTGACATTACCGTTTATGCATTTTTGATTAAAAAATACTTAGAAGGAATGGATTTGGCGTCATTTACCATGTATTTGGGTGCCTGCCTTGCTTTAAGCACCGCTTTAAAGACAATCATCGGGGATTTAACCACCATGCGTAACGAACTGCGCTACGTCAACGATTTCTTCCGCTTTATCGATTCCCCGCTTGTAACCAACGAAGGAACGCTTCCGCCGTCAAGCGACGATACCTTGGAAGTGGAATTTAGAAACGTTACTTTTAAATATCCTAAAACCGATAAATATATTTATCAAAAGCTTAACCTGAAAATTGCCAAGGGAGAAAAGTTGGCCATAGTGGGGGTTAACGGTGCCGGAAAAACGACATTGGTAAAACTCCTGACCAGACTTTTCGATGTTGAAGAAGGGGAAATACTCGTTAACGGAGTTCCCATTAAACAATATGAACTGTTCGGTTATTTATCCATGTTTTCGGTTGTTTTCCAAAATATCAATATCTTCGCTTTTCCGGTTCGGCAAAACGTCACGATGGGACATGACCGTTCCGACGAAGAAGTTTGGGACTGCTTGATTAAAGCCGGTTTGGAGGAAAAGATTTCTTCGCTTTCCGGTGGTCTTGACCATATGTTGTTAAAAGTAATCGACGAAAATGGCATTGAACTTTCGGGGGGCGAAAACCAGAAATTGGCAATTGCCCGAGCCCTCTTTAAACAATCGAAAATGATTATCCTTGACGAACCGACTTCCGCCCTTGATGCCTTGGCTGAGGCGGATATCTATCAACGTTTCAATGAACTGGTAACCAATAAAACCACCATATATGTTTCGCACCGGCTGGCAAGCACCAAATTTTGCGATAAAATTGCCTTTTTCAACGAAGACGGTTTGGTGGAATATGGCAGCCACGATGAGTTAATGGCCCTAGAAGGTAAATATTATCATATGTTCGTCACCCAAGGCAAATACTATCAAACACAGGAGAACAGCGATGAAACGGTTGCGTAGTTTTTTTCTCTTTGTTAAAATTGCTTTTAAAATCTCGCCAAGCTATTTTGTTTTGCTGCTTGCGGGATCGCTTCTGTCCAGTGCGCAAATCGTCGCCAATGTCATCTTGCCTAAGTTCTTAGTCGATGAATTGGTTGAACTTACCAGTAAAAATGTTATTTTCGCTGGTTATGTGTTTAGGTTTGAGGATATCTTTACCATTTTTTCAAAAGTTTTCTTTTTCGGTGCTTTAATTGTTTTGGCCAATTTAATTTTTGCTTTCATCAACCAAACATACAAAAGGCTGCTTGACGTCAAAACCAGTTATGTGGATAAAATGTTTCCGGGCGAAATGGCCAAAAAGATTATGGCAGTCAGTTATCAATATTTGGAGGACCCCTATTACCTTGATTTAAAAGAAAGAGCGCTTTTTGCGCAAACCAACCAATCTGCTTTAAGAAATCTTATTAACAGTTTTGCCTTGATTATTCAAGAATCGATAACGATTATAGCGTTAGTAACCATCATGGTAACGTTGAGCGTTTATTTATTAATCGCTTTGTTGATAACCATCGGTTTGATTTTGTTAATCCGCATTTATTTCAAAAATTATCAAGTCAATTTTATGCGCAGTTTGATTCCGATTAACCGGCGCTACGGTTATTATATGTCGCTGGGGTACCATTTTCCCTATGCTAAAGACATTCGTTTATACGATGCGTCGGATTTGATTTTGGAACGCGTGAAAACCTATAACCATTCCATTATGACGTCTTTTCGTCAAAGTTATCATAAGTTGGGTTTGATGGGCGGTTTGATTCGCGTCATCAATGTCTTGCAATCAACAATCATTTACCTTTACATTGCCTTCAGGACCTTAGGAATTTGGGGCGAAAAGATTTCTTTGGGAAGCTTTACGATGTATGTCAATAGTGCCCTGCGGTTTTCTGGTTCCGTTACCCGTTTCTTTGACCAATTTGTGACGATTTCCCAAATGCTTGAGTATTTGGAACCGTTTATGGAGTTTATGAATTTGGAAGATGAGGCCGAAAAGAAAGGAAATTATGAGTTAACCAAAATTGAATCCATCAGGTTTGAAAACGTCAGTTTTTCCTATCCGAAAAGCGACAAAATGGTTTTGGATAACATCAGTTTTTCCCTCAAAGCGGGCGAACGGATCTCGATTGTGGGATTAAACGGCGCAGGCAAAACCACGTTGATTAAACTTTTATGCCGTTTGTATAAACCGTTAAAGGGTACCATTTACATCAATGATATCAATATTGAGGAATATGATGCAGAATCATATCGCAGACAAATTACCGCGGTTTTCCAAGATTTTCAAATGTTTGCCTACAGTATTTCAGAAAACGTCACCGGCGTAGAAATTATGGATGCAGAAAAACTTACGCAAATCTTAAAACAAGTCGGTATTTACGAAAAAGTGATGTCGCTTCCGAAACAAGAAAAAACCCCGCTCAATAAGGCCTATGACGAAGAAGGCACGGAACTTTCGGGAGGGGAAATGCAAAAATTGGCAATTGCCAGAGCTTTATATAAAGACGCATCGCTGGTTATTTTAGATGAACCCACTTCGGCACTCGACCCATTGGCCGAAGCGGAAATTTATCAACACTTTAACGATCTCATTCACGACAAAACCGCTATCTACATCTCGCACCGGATGTCGAGTTCGGTTTTCTGCGATCGCATTTTGATTATCGATGGCGGAAAAGCGGTAGACTACGATACGCACCATAATTTAATGCAGAAGAAAGACAGTTTGTATTACAAACTCTTCATGGCGCAAGCCAAAAACTATCAAATCGACAACGGGTTGAAATTAAAAGAGAGTGCGGTATAAGGATTATGAAAAGAAAATCATTTAAGGATATTAACCAAAAGCGTATCGCTTTGCTTAATCAATTCATGGAAGAATATAAAAAAAGTTCCGACAAAAAAGAGGTTGTGGAAAAATACGAGGAAACTCTTCAGGATATTACCCCATTTGAAATCTTTTGTTTGAGCGATTATGCGCAGGAAGTCCTTTTAACCATTGACCAAATTAAAAGCGAAGCCGGCAAGTTTGTCAATTTATTCAGCCAAGGGTTGAAAAAGTTTTCTTGGAATCGCTTCTGTTCGCCTTTAATGGAACATTTCTTAACAGAAAACCAGGCCATCAAACAACACTTGACGGCCATGAAAGAGGCAGTTAAAACCTTGAGCGATTCCAAAAGTATGAGCCGTTTCCAAACTGCCTTAGCCCAATTGTTGGTTGTGGAAAACAAATTCATTAAGATGCAAAACATTCTTTTTCCTATCATGGAAAAGAAAATCCCCTCCACCAGGCCGTTATCGGTTTTATGGAGTCTCCATGACGATTGCAATGCATTAATGGATGCTATCCTTGACCACTTAAAACAAAATGAAAAGGACGAAAAACTTTTAAACAGGCAAATTGGCGAGTTTTACTTTCTTTTAATGGGAATCCTTTATAAGGAAGAACAAATCCTTTTCCCAATAGCCTCATATATCATAAGCCCCGAAGAATGGAAACAAATGGCTAAAGAAGCTGCGACTTTTCCTGCGGTTATGATTGAACCCATTCAAGTGGAAGAACAAACCCCAAAACCAAGCACTTTGGAAGATCAAACCTTTAAAACTTTAACAGGAGCGCTTAACTTTGAACAATTGGATTTGATTTTGAAGCATTTACCGGTAGATATTACGTTTGTGGATGAATTTAACCGCGTTGCTTATTTTAACGAAACAGCCAGCAGGATTTTTCCAAGAACCCCCTCGGTTATCGGTAGAAGTGTAGAACTTTGCCATCCGGAAAAAAGCGTGCATGTGGTTCAAAAGATTATTGAATCATTCCGCTTGGGGATAGCGGATAAAGCGGAGTTTTGGATTGAATATAAAAATCGCTTCATTTATATCGTTTATTATGCTTTAAGGGATGAACAGAATAACTATAAAGGAGTTCTGGAAGTCACTCAGGATGCCACCCACATCCGTTCCCTTCAAGGTCAAAAACGGTTATTGGATTGGTAATTTTTTTCCTAAAAAGTGTAAAAAAAGTCTCGTTTTTTAGCGGGGCTTTTTTTGACATTTGCAAAAAAATATCCCTTTTTTTCACAAAAAAATTAAGTGAAAAAGACTTGATTTTCTAAAAAAAAGGTATATAATTATTCCATGTTTTTTTGGGAGGCCATCAATGAAAAAAGTAATTATAGAATTACGCGATGTGGTAAAACAATTTGATGACGACTTAATTGTCAACGGCATCAATTTGCAAATATTCGAAAACGAATTTCTCACCCTTTTAGGTCCTTCTGGTTGTGGGAAAACGACAACGTTGCGGATGATAGGCGGTTTTGAACAACCGAATAAAGGCGAGATAATTATTAATGGCAAAGTCTTTAATGATATTCCCCCTTATGCGCGCCCCATTAACACGGTTTTTCAAAAGTATGCTTTATTCCCGCACTTGAATGTGTTTGAAAATGTAGCTTTTGGTTTGAAAAACCGCGGATGGGATTATCTTTGTCGTTTTTTTAAAGAAGAAGAAATGCGTAGCGAAATATTAAAAGAAAAAGAAGCAAGGGGGCACATCGACCCCAGAGTTACCAAACGCGATTTGAAAAAGAAAATCAACGAAAAAATATCCGAAGCAGTTAAAAAAGTCTTGGATTTGGTTAAATTAACCGGTCTGGAAAAACGTAAAATTGACCAAATGAGTGGCGGCCAACAACAGCGGGTTTCCTTAGCGCGAGCCCTCGTCAATCGTCCCCAAATATTGTTGCTTGACGAACCGCTTGCGGCGTTGGATTTGAAGTTGCGTCAAAACATGCAATATGAGTTAAAAGAAATGCAACGCAAACTAGGCATTACTTTCGTCTTTGTCACGCATGACCAGGAAGAAGCGATGACGATGAGCGACCGAATCGTCGTAATGAAAGACGGACTCATTCAACAACTGGGAACGCCAAAAGACATTTATAACGAACCGGTTAACCGGTATGTCGCAACCTTTGTCGGTGAATCGAATATTATTCCCGGAAGGTATTTGGGAAATCAAAAAGTCGCTTTCTTGGGAGCCGAGTTTGATTGTTTGGAACATCCTTTTAAGGTTAACGAACCGGTCGATGTGGTGATTCGCCCTGAAGACTTTGACGTCGTCAATCACGAAAAAGCCAAACTTTCGGGAATGGTCACTTCGTCAATCTTTAAAGGCGTGCACAATGAATTGTTGGTTGATATTCAAGGACACGAGTTTATTGTTAATACCTACGAAAACTATTCGGTTGGCGAACCAATCGGATTAAAGGTTGATCCCTACGAAATCCATTTAATGAGGGTGGAAAATCATGAATAAAACGATTCGCAAACTGGCTTACCCGTATTATGGATGGCTTTATTTTCTTGCTATCGTACCGATTGCGATAATGTTCGTTTTAATTTTTTTTGATATCGAAGGAATCAGTTTTGGTGAAGCAAGTTTTACGTTTCGGAATTTTGGGTTGTTCTTGGAACCTTCCACCATTGAAGCTTTTTTAAACAGTTTTCTGTTCGCAACAATGGCAACGCTCGTTTCCGCCGTTTTGGGGTATATGGTGGCTTATCCCGTTTTCCGTTCCCGTTTTCGCAACAAATTCATAATTTTAACCCTCTTTATTCTCCCGATGTGGTCGAACATGTTGCTTAGAACCGAAGCGCTCGGAAACATCATGGAACGTCACAATATCTATACCGACCTTTTGGGGCTTGAAAGCGGGTTTAACCTTAGAGGATCAAACCTGGCGGTTTTGATTGGGCTGGTGATAACTTATTTACCGTTTATGATTTTGCCGATTTATACCGCATTAGAAAAAATCGACCCATCATTGGAAGAAGCCGCCCTTGACTTGGGTGTTTCCGAAATGCGCAAGTTTTGGAAAGTCGTTTTTCCTTTATCTTTCAAAGGGGTAATCACCGGTTGCATAATGGTCTTTTTGCCTTGCATGAGTGGTTTTGCGATTCCGGAAATCCTCGGAAACGGAAACATCATGCTTATCGGCAATATTATTGAACAATCCTTCCGAAACATGAGTTACAATTTGGGTTCGTTGCTTGCCATAACGATTTTGTTCTTTATCTTCGGTTCGCTGTTGATTGTCAATAAAGTCGATAAAGATGGAGGAACTTTAATATGACTAAGTACCCAAAAGCTAGTGTTGAAGAATACGGATATAAGAATCAACGTTTTTTAAGAAAAGCCTATCAAATTTTCAACAAGGTTTTGGTTGTATTGGTTATCTTTTTGATGTATTTGCCGGTAATAACCATTGCTTTGCAATCCTTTAATTCCAGCAGCGAACTGACCGCCTTTGGCAGCTTTACCTTTAAATGGTATGGAGAAATTTTTCAACATCCAATGCTTTCCTCCGCCATCCAAAACACGGTTATCGTAAGCCTCTCCTCTACGCTTTTAGCTACGGTCTTGGGAACCTTTATAGCGATGGGAATTTATTATTTGTCGCCAAAAGCGAAACAACGGATTTTGCTTTTGAATAATATTCCAATCCTAAATGCGGATATCGTTACGGGCATCAGTTTAATGCTTGTTTTCTCGCTGCTATTGCCAATCTTTCCTTATATGTTTGGACTCCCTACTTTGATTTTAGGACATTTATTTTTTACCCTTCCTTACGTCATTTTAAGTGTATTGCCAAAACTTGGAGAAGTCGATTCGAACTTGATGGATGCAGCGGCGGATTTGGGACTAAAACCAATAAAATCGCTTTGGAAAGTCATGGTTCCGGCGGTAAAAGCGGGTATTTTTTCGGGGATGTTGCTGGCTTTTACGATGAGCGTGGATGACTTTGTGGTCAGTTACTATACGACGGGAAACGGCTACGACAATTTATCGATTTGGATTTACGGCAGTATTGGAAGGAAAAGTTTAACTCCGGCAGTTTATGCTTTCAGCTCCCTCTTAACCCTTGGTACTGCAATAGTCCTTTTAACAGTAAACCTATTGTCGAAACGAAAGGTTAGGAATAAATGATGCGAAAGATGGTCTTTATTATTTCTTTATTCTTAATCAGTTTAACTGTTACCGGATGCGACCAGCGCGAAAAACTTTTGCTTCTTAACTGGGGGGAATACATCAACGATGAAATTATTGCGATGTTTGAAGAAAAATACAATTGTAATGTCATCCTCAACATCGCCGATTCGAATGAACTGTTCTATGCCAAAATAAAAAGCGGCACGACCGTTTACGATTTGGTCATTCCTTCCGAGTACATGGTGGAACGGATGGTCGAAAACGATTTGTTGCAAAAGGTGGATTATACACAACTAACCAACTACGACCCCCTAAACAATCCTTATTTGCCGGGTGTTTTAGGCATTCAAAGACAAATGTTTGAAGAATATGAGGAGTATGGGGTACCGTATTTTTGGGGAACCTTTGGCCTAATGTACAATAAAAGAGTGGAAGGCTTGGAAGAAGGAATTAAAAAATACGCATGGCAAGGTTTCTTTGAACCGAACTTGCTTCCTCAGGGAATTCGGGTGGGGATGTACGATGTTCCTCGCTTTGCTTACGCAGCGACAATGTTTTACCTTTCCCAAAGCCCAAATGATTTCTCCGAAGAACTTTTGAAGGAAGCGGAAAAGGTTCTCCTAAAACGCAAATTCAGCGAATGGGGTACCGATACTTTGAAGAAAGGGATTGTAGCGGGCAACCGCGATTTAGCCTTTGTTTATACCGGCGACTTTTTGGATATGCTTTATGTCAAACTGTCCGATGGGGAAAAAAAAGAAGATATTTCTTTTGACATCCATATCCCAAAT
This sequence comes from Acholeplasmataceae bacterium, assembly GCA_012838545.1. GTDB lineage: Bacteria > Bacillota_I > Bacilli_A > ML615J-28 > CAG-313 > UBA1427. Next base: position 45,220 of record DUPC01000006.1, on the reverse strand, counting down.
CAAACCATCGCTTTCATGGACACTTTTGTGATTCCCAAAAAAGCGCGTCACTTGGATTTGGCGCACAAATTCATTGACTTTTTGTTGGATCCGGAAATCGCCTACCTTAACGCAAGCGTCGTCGGTTATTGCACGCCACTGCTAAAAACCTATGAAATGATAGTAAACTATGAGGGTGAAGACCAGTGGCTTAACGATTGGAAGTCCGCAAACCTAACTTATTATCCCCTTCCTGCACAAAACGAAGAGCAATTCATTGGAACTCCGCTCAAAAACTTTAATCGCTCAACCCTCAATGAAATATCGACGATGGTCAATAACGTTATCGTGAAAAACCGTTAATTTAAATAAAGGAGATTCTTTATAAAAAGAACTTCCTTTTTTCATTTTTTCGAAATAATGTTTTATGATAAATTCGGAAAATTAGGACATAATAAAATGAAAAGATTTGACAAAAATCTGCAGAGAATAAAAAGGAGGCTTTATGAATAACCGACATCATAAGAAAAGAAAGAAACATAACCTCAACCGCCGAAATGATGTGGAATATAGCGAAATTGTCGAGGGATACGAAACGCGGGAAACCAAGCGAACCAGGGTCTGGGAAAACAACAAATATTTTTATGCTTTTGCGTATTTTCTCTTTTTCGTTCCGCTTTTTCTGGAAGACACCAGACGTACGAGGTTTTACGTCAACCAAGGAATCATGGTTTGGCTGTGGTTGATTCTCGGCAATGTCGCCCTATATTACATCGGCTTTATTCCGGGAATGGAACTCTTTAACCCAACCGCGCAGTGGATATTTTCCGGAATCATTTTTTTCCTGGCGCTATACGGTTTTATCGCGACGTTGATGGACCGGCGCGATGTGCGTCTTCCGATTATCGGTTGGATCGATATCGTCAAATAAAAGAAAGAGCAACCGGCAGTTGCTCTTTTTGAAAGTACGTCCTATTATGGTAAGGGAAGAGGAAAACCCCTCCCCTTTTTTATTACATTGTGACTTTAAAGCAAACATGCTGACAGTGAATTGGATCGAAACATTGGACGGCGCAAATGCAAGCAATCCGTAAAGTTACTGTTTCGTCTGTACATTTGATTTTGCCATTGCAAACTTCAAGCAGACGCAATACAACTGTTTCGCAACCGCGCACCTCTTCCACCCGGAATAGACCGGTTGTCATTTCTTCAGGGAAAAGGCGGGTAATAGCTTCAAAACGACCACATTCTGTCCAAATTGCGATTGGTTTTGTGTTAAACATTAGCGGTAAGGCACAACTGTCGCAACGTCCTTGAATTTCGCTCAATACTGCATCCTTCTGTATTTTGTCGATTTTCTTTAATAAATCACAAATTGTTTCCCCGCGCTGTGGTGTAGGTTTAACGGTATTAGGTGAATAACAAGCCATAATAAAACACCTCACTTTCAATATAAAATATGTTGAAAAGATGATGGTGTTTGTTTAATAACCTATTTACTTTGTTAAAAATACCAAGACGCTAATCACTATGGTGTAAAAACTAAAAAATAACAAACTTCTCTTGGAAATGATGCGATGCAAAAAGGAAATGCCCCAAAGGGTGGAGACAAAAGCGACCACTATGGTCAAAAAGTCATATACGGAAAAGTTTGACCACGAATAATCTTTAACAGCCAAAACAAAGGCACCGAAACTGGCAATCAAATACAAATAAAACGAAAAATTCAGCGCCTGCTTGGTTTTTAGTTTGCAAACCTTAGCACCAAGCAAAGTAGATGCGCTTCGGCTAACTCCGGGAAAAATGGCCAAACTTTGAAAAAAGCCGATTATTAGGCTATCCGAAGAAGTGGACGCAAGCTTTTTTTCTTGATCGATTAGGAAACTTGTAAAAACCAAAATGACGGAAGTTAAAAGTAAAAATAGACATACCGTCATTACGGAGTTAAGATAAGTTTCTATCGTTTTTTTAAACAAAAAACCCAATATTATGATTGGTAGGCTAGCCAAGCTTAAATTTAAGACAGTTTTAAATTCATCGGGGTATTTTTGGGGTTTCAAGATGGATTTAGCCATCTTGAATAAATCTTTTCGGAAAAACCACACCAATGCCCAAAAGGAAGCAAAATGCAACAGAATCTCCGTGTTCAAATTTATTTCTAATCCCAAATAATGTGAAGCAATGACTAAATGAGCGCTGCTGGAGATGGGCAAGGGCTCGGTAAAACCTTGCACAAGACCCAAAAGGAGGTATTTGATAATCTGCTTGATAACCATGAACGATTTTTTCACCTCTTTAAAATATATGAATATACTTGATAAAACATTAATGTTATAGTATAATGTAGTTAAGAAGCGAAAATCAATAGTTTTCAAGACTTTTAAATATGTGATAATTTTAAAAAACTTGATGATGGCTTGATGTTTTAAGAAGGAGGACACCATGTTATTTTTAACTACTGATGGTATGAGTACCCTTTGGCTCTGGATTATGATAGCCTTTTTTATCGTACCTGTTTTTGTATTATCTCTTTTGGTGTTTACTAAAATAGTAATCAAACAAGCTAAAAAAAGAGCTAGCGAAAAACGCGGTGACAATTATTTGCCTCTATTTGGCGGCGCCGATAATATCATAAGTGTGGAGCGAAAAGAAAACCGCATATCCATTGAGGTCAATGACTTAAACCTCGTAAATTTCGATGATCTTAGAGAATTAAGTATCGGTGTCATGGTTATTGGTAAAACAATTAAATGTTCATCCGCTGATATGGCAGAAAAACTTGAACATATCAAAAAGAAATAAAGGCCTATAAACCTATGTTTTCATAGGCTTAGGCCTTTTTCCCTAAAAGAATTAAGCAAGGCTTTGGGTAAGCAAGTTAAGGATAGCCGATTGGTCTTCGGAAGAACCTTTTTGCCACACGAGTTCGAACAAGACGCCTAACCCGGGGAGTACTTTCTCTTCCCCAAGGGAAATCGCATCGACAATCGTTTTCTTTATATTGTCTGCGGAAGAACCTTTCAAATTGGCAATAACTGCTCTGCGAATGTTGATATCCAAAATAAAACCCTCCTTTGTTTATAAATTCATATCACGAACAATTTGTTAACAATAATATTATGACTAGGAAGGGTTAAAATATACAAAAAAAGAAAAGGTGAAAGAATGAATAACAAAATTGATTTCTTAGAAAAAGCTAAAAGTTACGAAAAAGAAGCCATTGAAACGCTTCAGGCGTTATTGAGAATACCAAGCGTCTATGACGAAAAAACCGTTTCGGAAAAGACGCCTTTTGGTCAAGCAATCGAAGATGCTTTATGCTTTATGTTGGATTTAGCCCAAAGAGTCGGGTTTGCGACAGTGAAAGATGGAGGATATGCGGGGCATATCGAATATGGCGAAGGCGATGAAACAATCGGCGTACTTTGCCATTTAGACGTGGTTCCGACAGGCTCAGGATGGACCTACCCTCCTTTTGACCCGGTGATAAAAGACCGAAAAGTATATGCCAGAGGTTCGATGGACGACAAAGGGCCGACGATTGCGGCGTTCTATGCGCTAAAGATGCTAAAAGATTTAAACGTTCCTTTGAAGAAAAAAGTGCGGATTATTCTGGGAACCGACGAAGAAACCGCTTGGCGGGGCATTGAACATTACCAAAAGACCTATGGAATGCCGGAGGTCGGTTTTGCTCCTGATTCGGATTTTCCGCTTATTTACGGCGAAAAAGGAATATTGCATTTGGAAATCGGCAGAGAATTCATCGACGACGAGTTAATATCCTTTAAGGGCGGCGAGCGTTACAATATCGTAATCAATCATGCGAGCGCCAAAACCAAATCAGACTTTACCGAAAGGTTTGAGGAGTATTTAACCCGCCATTCCTTGCAAGGGAGTTTTGCAAAAGAAACCCATAACGGGAAACCTTGTTATGTTTACACGATTGAAGGCAAAGCTTCTCATGCGATGGAACCCGAAAAGGGAGTTAATGCAGGGGTATATTTGGCAAACTTTTTAAGCGATTGTTTAACCAACCCATTGGTTAATTATGTTTCGGACCATTTCTTTAACGATGTTTTTTTGAAAAAAATGGGTCTGGATTTTATCGAAACGGAAATGGGACCGATTACTTGCAATATCGGAATAATCGATATTGACAGTTTGCGCGGACGTGTTTGCTTTGACTTTCGATATCCGATTAATTACGATAAGGACAAATTTTGGGCAAAATGGCAAAAAGAATTAAAGTATTACAATTTGCAAATCACTGATTTAAGTGATAAAGTACCACATTATGTCGATCGTAATTCAACCCTTGTGCAAACGCTCTATCAAGCATATGTCAAGTACACCAACGATACGGAAAATCTTCCGAAAACGATTGGCGGAGGGACTTATGCCCGAGCTTTGAAACAAGGCGTTGCCTTTGGCATGGAAATGCCTTATGAAGTATCACAAGCTCACCAAAAGGATGAAGCGATGAGTATCGACACCTTCCTTTTGGCGATGGCAATTTATGCTGAAGCGTTGATGCAATTAGGGAATAAATAATGCGAAGAAGAAATATTAAAAATGCGTGTGAGCGCATCATGCAACATGAAGACCTGATGATTTTTGACCCAACAGCCGTAAAAGGCAATTGGCAAAAAGTCTTCGGTAACGACTTTCCGATTCATTTGGAAATCGGCATGGGCAAGGGGAAGTTTTTGCTTGAACAAGCGATGCGAAACCCTAATGTCAACTTTATTGGAATCGAGAAATACGAAAGCGTCATTGTGGTTTCCTTGGATAAAATGGCTCCTTACAAACCCACCAATTTAAAAGTCATTGCGATGGATGCCACAAACATAATGGAGGTATTTTCTGAAGGAGAAGTTGCCAAAATCTATTTAAACTTTAGCGATCCTTGGCCCAAGAAAGGGCATACCAAACGCCGTCTTACATCGCCGAAATTTTTGGAAATCTATCGGACGATTTTAACAAATGAAGGAGAAATCGAACTAAAGACGGATAATAAGCGCTTTTTCGAATATAGTGTGTTGAGTCTGTTCGAGAATAATTGGCGTTTTTGCGACTTTTCGGTTGACCTTCATGACGGCAGAACGGATATTGTCACAACCGAATACGAAGAAAAGTTTAAAGCGAAAGGTATGCCGATATATTATTTAAAAGTTCAAAAAAAGGGTTGAAATTGTGAAAAACTTATGGTGGGTTGCTTTTATTGGTCTTTTACTTAGTTTTTTTCTTCTTTCTTTTGTTCCTCAAGGGAAAGGGGAAGAACAAAGCGAATCAAAAACAACAAGCGGAAGTTTAGTGGAAACCATTATCGCCTTAAAAGAACAAGTGCCGGTGTTAAAAACCGTTTACTTGTCTCCCTTAACAATTCGTAAAATCTTCGGTCACTTTCTGTACTGTTTTTTGATTGCTTTTTGTGGGTTTTATTGTTTAGCTACTTTTTTGCATAGGCGTATAATCGTCTTGCGCTGTATGTTGGTTATTTGTCTGATGGTATCCGCAGCGGGTGAAATCTTACAAGTATTTGCCTTTGGCAGATACCCTTCAGTTATTGATGTTTCAATCAATTTATCCGGTGCTTTACTGGGACTGTTTTTAGCCTATTTTCTTAAGCAAAATATATTGACCAAATATTTAGGAGAATAAAATGCACAAAGTTTATCTTGGTTCAATTAATCCCGTTAAACTCCAAGCAACCCAAAATATCTTGGAGCCTTTAGGTTTTTTCGTAGAAGCGGTGAATGTTGAAAGCGGCGTATCCAACCAGCCGTTAACCGACGAAGAAACAATGCAAGGCGCTCTAAACCGCGCGTTATCTCTTCCGGAAGGATTTTTTCGCATCGGTTTGGAAGCCGGAATTGAACTTCACTTTGACCAAATGTTTTTGGTAAATTGGGGCGCTTTAATTGATCCGGATAATCGAATTTATTGGGCGGGGGGAACTAGAATTCCTTTGCCGGACCAAATCAAAAGTGCTATTTTGAACAATCATGTCGAATTAAGCGTGGCGATGAACATTTTCTTTAATGAAAAAAATATCAACCATCGCGAGGGAGCTATTGGTTATTTTACCGATTGCTTCGTTCGTCGAAGTGATATTTTTGAACATATCGTGAAACTTTTGATTGGCCAATATTTTAATCAAAAGAAAAAGGAGGAAAGATAAATGAAAGGGTTAATTCTTTTAGCTGACTACTTTGAAGACATCGAGGCTTTAGCAACCAACGATTTATTACGACGGGCTAAAATATCAACTGAACTTGTCAGTATGACGAATTCGCGAACGGTCATGTCGCAAAGTGGCTTAAAACTTCAAGTTCGCAAATTGTTTTCCGAAATTAAATTCGAGGATTTTGACTTTTTGGTTATTCCGGGCGGAAAAGCGGTATCGGTAACGCATTTGGAAAGCAAAGACACACAAAGCGCCATCCAATATTTCCACGAAAACAATAAATTGATTTGCGCTATTTGTGCGGCACCGGCTGTGCTTGGCAAACACGGTCTTTTGGATGGCAAGAAATTCACTTGTTTTCCTTCGTTTGAAAAATACGCACCAAAAGGAAAATACCTGCCTAAAAAAACCGTGGTGCAAGACGGCAATATCATAACCTCCAAAGCTGCCGGAACCACTTTCGACTTTGCCTATAAAATCATATCCTACCTTTTGGGTAAGGATGCAGCTAAGCGGTTATCCAAAGAAATTTATTCATAAGCAAAAAAGGACCAATCCTATTTTTGGGATCAAATAGGATTGGTTTTAATATATCCAAAGACAGAAAATGAGGATTTTAAAATGATAGAAAAAAACAATAAACTTAAAAGAACGCAATCATTAGGGGAAGAAATCGGCAACGCCATCACCCACGGGATGGGTTTTTTGGTGGCGCTTGTGGGTATAATATTAATGTACATCAAGGCGAGTGGGGCATTAGCTTATTTTGCGGTCAGTTTTTACAGTTTTGGACTTACTGTGCTTTTCATCATGAGCTGCTTGTACCATGCCTTTAAAAACGGCACCACCGTTAAAAAAGTGTTCCGGATTTTTGACCACTGTTCCATCTACTTGTTGATTGGCGGAACCTATTGCCCAATCTTGTTATTAACTATTGGCGGAGTCAAGGGATGGATCTTTTTTGGTATCCAATGGGCTTTGATTTTTGTGGGTATTGTCATAAAAGCGGTTTTTTCACCCGCCCGTTGGATTGTCATCCATACGATAATCTATTTGCTTTTGGGTTGGAGCGGCTTAATCTTTTTGCCTTACCTGATGCAAAACCATATCGGATTATTTTTCTACATCGTGATGGGCGGTTTGTTTTATAGTTTGGGAGTAATCTTTTTTGCCTTAAAATTTAAATATGCCCATTTTATTTGGCACTTTTGTGTGATTTTAGGGGCGGTAACCCACTTGACGGGAATCTATTTATATGTCCTGTAAGGGCAAAAATAAAACATTCATTTGCCTTTACAATTCAATAAAAACATGATATAATATAGCGCGTGTGATTGAGTAAATAGATTGTATCCATAGATGAAATCTACAATATCTTAATTTGATGCTCAATTGCTCCTTGCTTGAAAAAGCCGAAAGACCAAAAGGAGGTGTAAAGAATGAAAAAGTACGAAGTTATGTACATCATTCGCCCAGAAGTGGAAGAAGAAGAACGTAATAGTTTGATCGCTGAGGTAAATCAAGTTTTTACCAACCACGATTCTACTGTTACAAAAGTCAGTGAATGGGGTTTGAGAGACTTAGCGTATGAGATTGACAACTGCAAGAAAGGATACTATGTCCTTCTCAATGTTGAAGCTACGCCAAAAGCTGTAGCAGAATTCAATTATATCGCTAATATCAAAGAAACAATCATTCGTCACATCGTTGTAGCGGAGTAGCTATAAAGAAAATAGGGAGGAAAATATGAATCGTGTAATTTTAGTTGGACGCTTGACTCGCGATCCGGAACTACGCACCTCGGGTAGTGTTCCATATGTTAATTTTACGATTGCGGTGAACAGAAGCTTTACATCCACCACGGGTGTACGCGAAGCTGATTTTATCAATTGCGTTGCCTTTAACCGTCAAGCGGAAAACCTAAGTCGTTATATGCGCAAGGGTTCGCAAATCGGCATCGAAGGACGTATTCAAGTTGATTCTTACGATGCTCAAGATGGAACCAGAAGAACCAGCGTCAAAGTGGTATGTGACCAAATTACCTTTTTGGAACCAAAATCCGCCAGCTCTGGCGAATATGGCGATACATTTGCTCCTTACCAAGATGCCCCCGCAACCCGTCCGCGTCCTCAGGGACAAACCCGTTCTCCTTATAGTGACGAATTTCAACAAGGGGGACATACTCCCCGTCCAACCAATCAAAATCGTTCTCCATATGATGATGAATTTTCTCGTCATGAAACGCCGAAAAGCAAAGAAAAGGCCAATGACGATGATCTAATGGAACAATATGGATTTGGTGACGATGATGATTTACCATTTTAAATAATAGGAGGTTAAAACATGGCAGTATTTAAAAGACGCAAAAAAACCTGTTATTTTACTGACAATAAAATCACCAAAATTGATTGGAAAGAGGCTGACCTTTTAAGACGCTTCATTTCCGATCGGGGGAAGATTTTACCACGTCGTATTACGGGCACAAAAGCAATTTATCAAAGAGAACTTGCCACAGCGATTAAACGCGCGCGTCATATGGCTTTATTACCATTTGTCAAAGAATAACTTTGTTAAAACTTTGTTAAAACTTTGTTTTTTGCCACCTTCTAGGTGGTTTTCTTTTCGTTTAAACAGCCATATTATTAAGTTATTTTTTCCCACATTTACCAAATTACTTTATATTTTGGGGCGCGTGTGCTATAATAAGATAACATACAATATATTGTAAATTGTCTTTGCATATGCAATTTGCATTTGCAATTTGCATTTACAAATAATTGGTAAAAAAATAAAGGTGATAGGATATGAAGAAATCGCTGAGTTTCACAACATTCATCTTAATCCTTTTTTCTTTAGGATCGGCTGTGGGAACGGTTTTTTTTAGCCGTTCAACGATTCCGAATGCGGAATACATCACCTACATCATGCTAGTTGTTTTGGTTGCTTCCTTAGCGAATTTAATCAGCCGTTTCCAACGGCGGGTGCAATTAAAACGCGAACGGATGTTGGAAAACCGCTTAGGCTTATGGAATAATATTTCCTACAAAGTTAAAAAAGCCGGCGAAACTGCTTTTAACGAATTGCCGATAGGGATTATTGTTATTAACAATCAATATACCGTAATGTGGGCCAATAAAGCCGCAAAACGCATCTTTTTGAGTCCCTTAGAAAAAATCAATTTGGAAAACATTTCGCAACAAGTCTTTTTGTCCTTAAACCAAGGCGAAAAAGAATTTGTGGTCGATATTTACGGCAAAGTCTACAAAGTCATATATATTCAAGAACACAATGTTGTTTATTTTTCCGATATCACCGAAATGGTTCAAATGGAAACCAAATACACCAATCGGATTATGGGAATCGGTTATATCAATATTGATAACCTTGAAGAAGCGTTGGTCGATTTTGACGTTCAGGAACGCGCCGAATACATGGGCAAAATTATCGGTATTATTGCCAAATGGTCGGAGAGTTTCGGAATATATGTTCGCGCATATAGCGACAACCGGTTTTTGATTCTGATGGACCAACAACAATTAAACGAAATTATGAAGTCGAATTTCGTCATTTTAGACGATATCAAAACCGTATGGCGGGGCACCAAACTGATTCGCATCAGTTTGAGTATCGGAATCGCCTGTTTGGATATCAATATTGACGATTTGTCGAAAGTGGCGCTAGAACAGTTGGATTTAGCTTTAAACCGCGGGGGTGACCAAGCGATTGTCAAGCTTCAAGACCATACCTATTACTTTGGGGCCAAAACCGATGCTTTGCAGAAGGATTCCAAAGTCGAAATCCGCGTTAAGAGCGAAGAACTTCAAGATTTAATTAAGCAAGCAAGTTCCGTCTTTGTCATGGGACATAAAGCGCTGGATGCAGACGGATTTGGGGCTACTTTAGGAATCTATAAATTAGCAAAATCGATGGACAAAACCGCCTATATGATTTTGGAACCCCGAAGCATGGACATTACCGTGGAACGGATTTATGACTCCATTAACAAAGAATACATTGGTTTAATGAGAGATATCGTAAATCCCGGTGAAGCTCAAAAGTTAATCGACGACGAGAGTTTATTGGTCGTGGTCGACTGTCAAGCCGAATGGCTGGTAATTGATCCGAAAGTTTTAAAGAGAGCCAAAAAAGTAGCGGTTATCGACCATCACCGAAAAGGACAAGGTGCCATCACCAAACCGAACTTCTACTATTCCAAAACTTCGGCTTCCTCAAGCGTGGAGTTGGTGGTTGAGTTATTGCAGTTTTATGACGGCGAAATCGAACTTGACGAATTGGAAGCTACTTGGATGTTGATTGGTATCATCGTGGACACCAACAACTTCATCTATCGTACCAGCGATAAAACCTTTGAGGTTGCGGCTATTCTAAAACGCCATGGCGCAAACATGATGCTTGTCAAGAAATACTTAAAAGAAAATATGACCGAAAAAATGATGCGCAACGAATTTTTGGACAATTTGGAAATTTATAAAGATAAAGTGGGCATCGCCGCAAGCCGTAACACTACTATTTACGAACGGGCTACCTTAGCCAAGATATCCGATGAAATCATCTCGATTATGGGAATCAGCGTCGGTTTTACCGTCGGTTACATCGGCGAAAACGAAGTTGGAATCAGTGCCAGAAGCCTAGGCGAAGTAAATGTCCAAGTTATCATGGAACGCTTAGGCGGTGGCGGGCATTTGAATAATGCAGCGGCGCAAATAAAAGATTCCGATATTCCGACCGTTGTTAAGCAAATTAAACAAATAATGGATGAATATTTGGAGAAAGAGGAAAATATGAAGGTAATATTGATAAAAGAAGTAAAAGGCCGGGGAAAACGCGGCGACATTATCGATTTACAACCTGGTTTTGCCAACCATTTGATTCGCAATGGTCAAGCGGTTATTGCATCCGCTGAAAACTTAAAGACTTTGGAACGCGAAAAACGCGAAAACGAAATCAAAGCCGAAAAGCACTTGCAAGAAATGAAAGAACTCAAGAAACTGATTGAAGCCACCCCAATCAAAATCGGCGTTCGGGTAGGCAGCGAGGGAAAACTTTTCGGTTCTGTTTCCATGAAACAAGTCGTGGATACTTTTGAAAAAGAAACGGAAATTTCCTTGGACAAACGGAAAATCAACTCGGTGGAAAGCATTACCGCTTTGGGCACTTACGATATCCCGATTCAACTTCATAAAGAAGTGGTTGCTACCATTCGTCTTTATGTGGTTGAAAAGGAGTAAACCATGGAACAAATACGCAGCGTTCCCTTTAATCATGAAGCGGAAGCCTATGTGTTAGGCAGTATACTAATTGACAACAATTTAATGAATACGGTCATCGGAAAACTCGATGCCCGGGATTTCTATGACGAAAACCATAAAATAATTTATGAAGCGATGGTTATCCTCTTTAAGGAAAATGCCCGGATTGAATTTGCCACCTTAATTGATGCGATTCGCCGTACCGGCAAAAACATAAATGTTGACCCAAGGGATTATATCTTTAACTTAATCGATTTGGTTCCGTCCACGGTGCCGCTTCCAGCTTATTTGGAAATTGTGGCCGAAAAAGCGGTAGAGCGGGAATTATTGGGGCAAATGCGGGAAATATCTGACGATATCCTTTTGGGACGAATGGGGTTTAATCAAGTTCTCGACAAAACCGAAGACCGAATTCAAGGCTTAATCAAAAAACGGAAAACCTCCAAGTTTTTAACGATTGAAAAAGCCGCCCATCAGGTTTTCTCGCACATTGAACGTTTCCATAGCGACAAAACAAACGTTACCGGTTTATCGACGGGTTTTAAGCGGTTGGACAAAGCTACTTTTGGTTTGCAAAAAGGCGAACTGATTATTTTGGCTGCCCGTCCGTCGGTCGGTAAATCTGCGTTTGCGCTTAACTTGGCGGTTAATGTCGCCAAAATAAACAAAGCGCACGTTGCGTTTTTCTCGCTGGAAATGAGTATCGAGCAATTGATGATGCGTTTGTTCAGTTTTCAATCCTTTATCCCGATGTCCAAAATCCGCCGGGGCGATTTAACCGAACGGGAAATGATTTTGTTGGGACATGCTCGGGAAGATTTGAAAAGTCATAATATCTATTTTGACGAATCGAACGCATCCGATATCTATGAAATCCGCGCCAAGTGCCGCGATCTCAAACTCCAAGATAAATTGGATTTAGTCATTATTGACTACTTGCAATTGATTACTTCCCCTGATCGGGAACAAAACCGGCAAGCGGAAGTTGCCAAAATATCCCGGAACCTAAAGATTTTAGCCAAAGAATTGGAAGTTCCAATTGTTGCTTTGTCGCAATTATCGCGGCTAGTCGAAACCCGGGAAGAAAAACGTCCGGTGCTATCTGACCTTCGGGAATCGGGAAGTATCGAACAAGATGCCGACATTGTAATGTTCTTATATCGTCCCGATGATGCCAAAAAGAAACGCGGCAAGAAGGGAAAAGAAGAAGTAGAATATGCAGTTGTCGAAGCCAGCAATATTGAAGAAGAAGCACAAGAAATCAGCATTGATCTCTTGATTGCCAAAAACCGTCAAGGTTCCTTGAGTGATATCAATTATAAATTCATTCCAAGCGAATCGCGTTTTATTGAAGAAAAATTTACGACGGTTAAAGTCAAAAGACCGACGCCAAAAACCACTGAAGAAGAATAATATTGAGAAGGAGAATTTTTAATGAAAGATCGACTCGAAGGGATGAAAAACCGCTATGAGCAAATCAACCAGATGTTATCCGATGTATCGATCGTAAGCGACATAAAAAAACTGAAAGAATTAAGCAAGGAACAACGCCAACTTGAAAAGGTCGTTACCCGCTATCAGGATTTGTTGAACGCCGAAAAAGAGTTACAGGATTTAAAAACTTTGGTTAAAGACGAAGACCTTGATATTCGTGAAATGGCACAGGAAGAATTGGAAAAATGCCTTGTAAACATCGTAAAAATTGAAGAAGAACTTAGGATTTTGTTAATCCCAAAAGACCCAAATGACGAAAAAGACGTTATCATCGAAATTCAAGGCGCAGCCGGAGGAGATGAAGCGAATATATTTGCGGGGGACTTGTACCGGATGTATATGAAATACATTGAATCCAAAGGTTGGAAAGCTGAACTTTTGGATGCCCAAGTATCGGAAGCGGGAGGATTTAGCTATATCAGTTTTTCCGTTGCTGGTGATTCGGTATATTCTTATCTAAAATACGAATCGGGCTCCCACCGTGTGCAAAGAGTTCCTGCCACCGAATCGCAAGGGCGTATCCATACCTCCACCGCTACCGTGCTCGTTATGCCGGAAGCCGATGAAATCGAAGTCAACCTTGACATGAATGATGTCAGAATTGATACTTTCTGTTCCTCGGGTCCAGGGGGTCAAAGCGTCAACACCACCAAATCAGCCGTGCGGGTAACCCATATTCCTAGCGGAATTGTGGTATCGTGCCAAGACGCCAAGAGCCAACACGAAAACAAAGCCAATGCTTTGAAAGTGTTGCAGGCCCGTTTATATGAACGGATGCTTGCGGAGAAGGAAGCCAAAGAAGGTCAAGAACGGTTATCGAAAGTCGGTCGCGGCGACCGTTCGGAAAAAATCCGAACTTACAATTATCCTCAAAACCGCGTTACCGACCATCGTATTGGTTTTACCATTCAACAGCTTGACCGGGTTATGGAAGGAAAACTTGACCCTGTCATCGAAGCGTTGATTGCCCACGATCAAGAACAAGCACTAAAAGGCTCTGCCGAGTAAAGCAGTGCTTTTTCTTGCTTTTTATAGAGGTTAGCCATGACATATCGCAAATTTTATTATCAATCTTTAAAAGAAGCAGAAAAGCAAAACCGAGAAACCTCGGGGATTAAATGGTTATTCCTGGCGGTTACGAAGAAAAATTTTTCCGATTTTGTTTTATCATGGCATGAACCGATTCCCGAAGCGGAGTCAGCAACCCTAACGGAACTTATCAAACAATACATTTATCAGTTGAAGCCTGTCCAATACTTGCTAAAAACAACCAGCTTTTTCGGGTTGGAACTGACTATTAGTCAAGATGTCTTAATACCCCGTTTTGAAACCGAAGAGTTGGTGGAACGCATTTTACATTGGATAAAGAAATCAGGTCAAAATAATTTATGCCTGGTCGATTTAGGAACCGGTAGCGGAGCTATTGCCCTTGCCATAAAGAAAAATTGCCCCGCAGTTCAAGTAATCGCCACCGATGTGTCGGAAAAAGCCATAGATATTGCAAAAGCAAATGCCCAAAAGCATAAACTATCGATAGACTTTTTGCTTGGCAATTGGTTAGAACCTTTAATCGAAGCAGATAAAAAAGTTAATATCATTGTGTCCAATCCCCCTTATATTCCCATATCAGGTCCGGTTAACCAAGATGTTCTAATGCATGAACCGCCCTTAGCTTTATTTTCTGGGGAGGATGGGTTGGATTCTTTTCGGAATATCTTAAAAGATGCTAAAGGAGTTTTAATTTCTCCAAGTTTAATTGCCTTTGAACACGGGTTTGACCAAAGTAAACAAATTAAGAAAATCGCAAAAACTTATTTTCCTAATTGCGAAGTTTCTTCATACCCTGATTTGCAAGGAAAAACCCGAATAACCTTGATAGAAATAGGAAGTGATTGACATGAAAATATTATTATTGGTAATGTTTGCTCTAGGACTTGTTTCCACGCATGACAATGATGCTTTTAAAAGTGCTGTTCATGACAATTACCAATATTATCAAGAGATAATAGCGGAGGAAACGACTGCCGTAAGAATTAATGTTTTTTTGGGTTTAATTGGGGAACAATTTTCTTTAAGCATTTTTTATGAGAACGTCAGCAGTTCGCAAAGTCATCATCTTGTGTTAATTTCTGAAGGCAAAACTTCAAGCCTTGCGTCATCTAACAGCAGGGGTTACTTTTATCAACGCAAAGTAGGTAAGGGAACTAAAGTGGAACTTCAAGTTGTAACCTCAACCCAAAGCACGCTCTTTAAGCAATATGATATCGACATTCCTAGCGATATCAATGACTTTAAACAAGTAGCAATTCAAGGAAAGGACTTAAACGAATTTCCAGCCAGCACCTGGACAATCAAATTTTCGACTCTGTTAGTGGTGGGAATTTTAATTTTTATGGGAATAAGTTTGCTTTTTGTATTTATCTTGATAATCGTCTTCCGGAAGAAAAAGGGTATTTTTTCTCCCCAAGCAATAGAACAAAGAAGAAAAAATTTCGAATATATTTTTGTTGACCAAACCCCAGACTCTGAAGCTGAGGTAGAAAGGAGAATTTGGGAAATTGATCCTGCCGATTATTCCGTCGACTATGAGGAAAAGAAAACCAAAGAGGAACAAATTGATGACTTGTTTAAAGCCTACAAAGCAGGCAAAATATCCGAAAACGATTTGAATGCCGCGTTAAGATCAATTTGGGCCGAGGAAGATGATGAAGATGAAAATGACTAGTCGGGAATTTTGCCTACTTCCCAAAGAAACCCTAAGGGGAAAAGTCATTGTTTTTCCCACGGATAGCGTTTATGGTATCGGAGCTTTGGTTGATGACTATGAAGGACAACAAAAGATATACCAAATCAAGCATCGAGTTGAACTTAAGCCTTTGGCGATTCTTGTGGCAAACATCGACGATATTTACCCTTATGTAAAAGCAGTTACCGAAGACGCGTTAAAGATAATGGCTCAATATTGGCCGGGAGAACTAACGCTGATTTTTGAAAAAGCGGCTCATGTTCCTTCCGCCTTAACCATGAATCTTCCAACCATCGGTTTTAGGATGCCAAATTCGATAGTTACCTTAAACATCCTGCGCCATTTTGGACCGCTTGCTACTACAAGCATCAATATTAGCGGGCAGCCACCGCTCAACAGTGTTGAGGAAATCGAAGCTCAATTCGGGGACCAAATCGACTATCTTATTACGGACAAGGTTACTTTGTCGAAATTGTCATCCACAGTTATCGACGTAACAAAAACACCTTTTTGCGTACTTCGGCAAGGCAAAATCAAAATAAATGTATAATTTTGGAAAACATCACCAAAATAGTAAAGGTGATGTTTTTTTATGCGTCAGGTAGGAAAAATTTTAATTATTGGGTTAGTGGTTTTTTTAACCATCAAATTAGTGGATAAACCGAAAACCCCTGATTATCCAAGAATCAGAGTTATCGCTTCCAGCAACTCCGACAGCGACCAAAAGGAAAAATACCAAGTTGTCGAAGAAATGCTTAAAATAATCGATCAAAATAATTATCATAATAAATTGCATGATAAAACGGTTCAAAATCGAATCAAAACCGAAATCGAAAAAAGGGTATCCTTAAAAAACAATTTGACGCTGACATACCAAACCTTATCCTACCCCGCAAAAACCTTCGGGGACAAATTAATTCCCGGAGGCAAATATGAAACCCTAATTGTGCAATTGGGTGACGCCCAAGGAAGAAACTGGTGGAGCATATTATATCCCGAATACTATGGGTTATCTTATGAAGAACGTTTATCGTTCGAAGAAATCAAATATAAAAGTTATATATATGAGAAGTGGATAAAAGGC
This sequence comes from Acholeplasmataceae bacterium, assembly GCA_012838545.1. Lineage (GTDB taxonomy): Bacteria > Bacillota_I > Bacilli_A > ML615J-28 > CAG-313 > UBA1427. The sequence continues at coordinate 28,460 of DUPC01000006.1, read as the reverse complement.
AAGAATAAATAACCAATTGGGCAAATTATTCATATACTTTAACGAGGTGTTAAAGTGGAGGTTATTCATGCCAACGAGAAAAGCCGCCCCTTAATCGAGGCTTTTTTCAAGAAACTTCCTCTGCTTGAGGAAGTAAGCGAAGAACTGATTGCCAATACGGTTATTATTCTCAATCAAAATATCATAAGGGGTCTATTAACCTATGAGTGTTTTGACAAAGTTGCTTTAATCCGCTTTTTTATCTTTCAAAAGGAATTGTCGGAAACTTGGTTAAAAACTTTAATGGATGAAGTTTTTCAAAAAATGCGAGAAGTCAAGATTAAAAAGGTTCTGTCTTTTGTTTCTCAAAACAAAATGGTGCCCATCTTTTCTTCATTTGGTTTTGCGATGTTTGATAAACAAAACGTATATTTGGATGAAACACCTCTCGTTAAGACCGACTTTAACTTAAATCAAGTCATGTTATATTCGCTTGATTAAACAAAAAAATTCCAATTGAAAAAATAAAACCATTTTGCCTAAGCAAAATTTTTTTCCTTCCGAGCACTTTATTATTTAATTTTACAAGTCTTTTGATTTTTGATATAATAAGCATGTAAGGAAGTAATCAATATGAAAAGGATCAGGTTTATTATTGACAGCACATTTGGAATGTCTCCCGAATATTTAGATAAATACCAAATATTAATCAATCCGCTGAACGTCATCGTCGATGGCTTAAGCTATTTGGACGGTGTGGAAATTCAAGTGCGCGATGTTATGGAATATGTTGCGCAAGGAAAAAAAGTAACCACCTCACAACCATCTCCCGGAAGTTACAAGTTATTATATGACCAAGCATTCAAAGAAGGCGCCGATTATGTAATTTGTTTAACGATATCATCGCTTTTAAGCGGAACGGTTCAATCCGCTAATGCGGCACGGGAAATGCATGAACGTGCTGAGGATATTTTTGTCCACGATACCTTGGGCGTCAATATCGAAGCCGCGATGCTTTTGGAAACCGGCATTGAAGCGATGGAACAGGGCAAGCATCCTACGGAAATTATTGAAATTATCAAGAAAAACAAACCCGACAGCGGAGTTTTATTAAACCTTGTTACGCTTGATAATCTTCTTTATTCGGGGAGAGTATCCCGGATGAAAGCCTTTATCGGCAATCTCCTTCATGTCAAACCGGTAGTTTTGTACAAAGATGCGAAAGTGATGATCTTAAAGAAATTCCGCTCCGAAAAAAAGGTTTATCATTATTTTGTTGATTACTGCCAAAGCTTACGGAAAAAACACCAAGGACGCATGCGCTTGCGCTTGTCTCATGTTAATGCGATTGAGCGGGTAAACAGACTGTATGATGAATTGTCAAAAGCCTTACCCGATGTAAAAATTGAAATGGGCATGGAAATAACCCCTTTAATGGCGATTTACATCGCTTACGGAGGAATAGCCGTAGCGTGGATTTTTGAACGAGATTAACAGTTTAAAACAGCTGAATTTCAAAAAAAGCATGTAACTTTATTTGGTTGCATGCTTTTTGTATTTTTAGTTATAGTTTAGTTAGATTCCTGACAGCCGGACCGTCAAGGCAGGTACCATCGTAATTAAACCTAGAACCGTGACAAGGACATTCATAAGTTTTGGTAACATTGTTAAAACGCAAAGTACAGCCCAAATGGGTGCAAATCGGTTTTTCCGAATAGGTTTTTCCGTTTTGATCGATGTAAATGCCGATTTTTCGCATTTTGTGTTGAATGATTCTTCCAGTGCCCGGTTTAATTTTGATGGATTTTGGAACGGTTAGCAGTTTGGTTTTGATGACGGTGGAAAACATCGCAAAATTATAACAAATAGTTTTAAAAGCATTTTTGCTTCGGCAAGGATCAAATAAGTAGGCATATTGATTGTTGACTCCTTGAATTTGGTCCTTGATGATTTGACTGGCAACGAAGCTGGAAGAAATGCCCCATTTTCGGTAACCGGTGGCAATGTATAACGGCCCATCCGCGGCTTTTCCGATTAACGGAATCATGTCCATCGTTTCATAGTCTTGGTTGTACCATTCTTCAAAGAAGTCCTTGGCTTGTAATTTTCCGGTTGCCATTGTTTTTAACCTATGGATTTGCTCCCTATAGGAATAATAGTTTTTGACATCGTGTCCGAAGCCTGCTACCATTAGTTTGGGCATAGCGGAATCCAAAAACCTAATGGAAAGAACGGGTTCGATTAGGTTGATATAAGCGTTATCCGAAGGTATTGCAAATTCATTGGCAATCGCAATATAAGAACAAACCGGTTTGATTTTCATGAAGTAAAAGTTAAAGCGTTTATAAATCGGATAATGCGTGGCAATAATGATGTGTTTGGCATGAATTTTGTAGTGGTCAACCGTTTCGGCCACGGCTCCTTTTTCGGAAGGCTTTGTCTTGATGATTTTGGTTTTTTCATAAATGTCAATGTTTAATTTGCTGACGATACCGTCCAAAAATTTAACGACATGAAATACCCCTTGATTAGGAATCGCTAAACCTCCGAGGGTTGGAAATGGAATGTTGTCTTTGTCCAACCATTCATAAGGAATTCCCAAGGTGTCATATGCACTTTGTTCTTTTTGAAGCCGTTTTAATTCCTCCTGATTAAAGGCATAAAGAACCGCTTTCGTGTCAACCCAATCGCAGTCGATATTTTCTTCTGTGGCAATTTTTTTAAGGCCAAGCACAGCTTCTGAATTCGCCAGATAGTATGCTCTGGCGATTGTTTCTCCTTTATTTTTAAGAAGCTGATGATAAATATCGTCATGTTGGAGGGTTGCTTTTCCGGTCGTATAACCGGTTGTACTGTGATAGAGTTGATTCTTTTCCACTAAGGCAATGCGATATTTATCGAGTTTGGCTAGTTGGTATGCGCAAAGAAGACCGGTAATTCCTCCCCCAACAATTAAAACATCGACATTGATATTACTTTCCAGTCTGGGATAAGTCTTTTTCTGACTATCCTTTAACCAATATGATAAGACTTGCTTTTTCAAAAAACATCACCTAGTCTATTTTCTACTAAAACAAGCCATTTCATACTTCAAAACAAAAAGGATGGATTTTTTCCTTGTGAGAAATAATCCATCCTTTTGCTTAATGATTATTATTGTTTTTGGGAGCTTGGATTTTTAATTTTTGCGATTGCAATTGATAAAGTTCTTGATAATGGCCGCCTTTGGCAATTAACTCTTGATGATTGCCGCTTTCAATAATCTTACCAAGTCGCAAAACAAAAATCTTATCGGCGTGTTGAATTGTCGACAAACGATGCGCAACAATCAACATCGTGCCGATGTTCATCATTTTCTTTAGCGAATCCTGAATCAAGACTTCGGTTTCAGTGTCAATGTTTGCGGTGGCTTCGTCAAGGATTAAGATGCTCGGTTTATGGAGAATGGTGCGGGCAAACGAAAGCAATTGCCGTTGACCGGAGGAGAAGTTGTTTCCTCTTTCCCTTACTTCCTCGTCATATTGATTGGGCAGTTTTTCGATAAACTTGCTGGCATTGACATATTCGCAAGCTTGTTTAATTTCCTCAAAAGTGCTATTTTCTTCGTTTAAACTGATGTTGGTTGCAATTGTGCCGCTAAACAAAAATACATCTTGCAACATTTGGCCAATCTTGGAACGCAGTGACGATAATTTGATTTGTTTAATGTCAATGCCGTCAATGAGAATCCTTCCCTTTTGAATATCGTAATTACGCACAATCAAAGATAGAATTGTGGTTTTTCCGCTGCCGGTTGCACCTACAAAAGCTACGGTTTCTTTAGCGTTGACTTTAAAGGAAACATCCTTAAGTATCCATTCGTTCGGTTCATAGCAAAACCACACATGTTGGAATTCAATATCGCCCTTGATTTCTTCTAATTCAATCGCATCAGGGCTGTCGACTATATCGGTAGGATAATCCAGAATTTCAAAGATTCTTTCACTGGAAGCAAATCCTGCCTGTAAAGCATTGAATTGTTCCGCAAGCTGTTGGATTGGATTAAATAACATCCCTGCATAATTATAAAAAATAATCAGAGTGCTGATTTTTACCGTGTAGTTCGAATCCATGATTTGCTTACTGCTGAAGTATAAAACCAAAATCAAAGTTAAAATAAACAATACATAAATCGACGGTCTAAAGATTCCAAAGAGCAGAATCGAACGCAAGGAGTTTTTTCGCCATTCGTTATTGCGTTCTTTAAACTCATGGTGTTTTTTCTTTTCTTGGTTAAAGACTTGGGTAATCTTCATTCCCGATAGGTTTTCCGATAAAAAGGCGTTGAGTCTTGAGATGCTGTGTCGAACGCGACGGTGAGCCCTCCTAGAATAACGGTGAAAGATAAAAGAGAAGAGTCCCACTAAAGGCATCAGCGATAAAGTTATCAAGGCCATCTTAATATTGACCACCAACATAATGCCGATAATGAACAAAATTGTTAATACATTCTTAATTAAATTTACAAAAACATTGGTATATAATTCGTTTAAAGCGTTAGTGTCATTTGTAACTCTGGTCACAAGTCTGCCAATCGGGTTTTGGTTGACTTGAGCGGTAGAAAAGTTTTCGATTTTCCAGAAGACGTCCTCACGGATTTGCATGAGAATTTTTTGACCGGTTCTTTGCAAAACCATCGTTTGGTGGTATTGCGAGAAAGCATAAATAAGAGTGATTGCTAGGGCTGCAACCACTAAGTAGATGATTTTGACAAACGAGGCATCGGGAGAATCAAGCATATCGATAGCTCCTCCCAATAACACCGGCAAAATGATATCCCCAAATACCGCAAATATCATCAACAAAAACGCTAAAGCAAATTGCCATAAATAAGGGGTCAGGTATTTTAAGAGCCTTTTAGTAATTTCGCCATCGGTCATTTTGCGTTCATTATGTTCTTGATCAAGCATTTCATCAATTCTCTTTTTCTTGGTTGTTTTTTCTTTATTCCCCATGTTCGTCACCTTTGACTACTTCCACTTGTTCTTCAAGTTCTTGCAATTGAACTAAATCTTGATATAGTTTGACGTTTTCCATTAATTCTTCATGAGTTCCCACACCGAGGATACGGCCGTTATCCATAAAGACAATTTTATCGAGGTTTTGAATTGATGAAACCCGATGGGCAATAAGAATAATCGTGCGGTCTTTTTTAAATTCCTGTAAGTTTGAAAGAATCGTTTCTTCGGTTTTGGAATCTACCGCGGAAATCGAATCGTCCAAAATTAAGACTTTGGGGTCTTTGGCTAAGGCCCGGGCAATGGAGATGCGTTGCTTTTGCCCCCCTGAAACGGTTACCCCCCGTTCCCCCAAAACGGTTTGGTATTTTTGGGAAAACTCTTCAATGTTGCCTGCCACATCCGCTAAACTTGCATAATGCTTCACTTCGTCTTCTGGTAAAGATTCATGTGCAAAAGCGATATTGTTGTGAATGGTATCGCTAAAGAGGAAGTTGTCTTGAGGAACATAACCGAATAAATCCCGCACTTGTTTAATTGGCAAACGCATGATATCGATGCCGTCGATAAACAAAGTGCTTTCTTCCAAATTGTATAACCTAAGCAGTACATCCACCAAAGTGGTTTTTCCACATCCGGTTCGTCCGATAATACCTACCGATTCGCCTGGTTTAATCTCCAAATTGATATCTTTTAACACCGAACGGTCGGTATCGGGATAAGCAAAATTAAAGTTGCGATATGTGATTTCGCCTCTTAAAACCTTAACTTGGACAGGATTATTGTCAACAATATCGATTGGTTCATCAAAAAGGGTTTTAATGCGTTTGTAGCTGGCTTTGCCTTGGCTGCGAAGATTGATGAGTTGCGAAATCGCCATCATCGGCCAAATGAGCGAACTAAAATAAGAAATAAAACGGGTCAAATCCCCAACGGTAAAACCGATTTCCGGATTTGTTGACTTGGTTTTGATGATTAAGTAACTGCCTACACCGATTAAAATAAAACCAATTAAGTTGATGGTTACTAAAATAATAACGTAAAGCAAATTGGCATAGCGGAGGAATACTACATTCTTTTCTGCATTCTCTTTATTTATCTTCCTAAACGAAAGCAGTTCCTTTCCTTCTTTGACAAAGGCTTTGATAACGCTTAAACCGGAAAAGTTTTCTTGGGTGAAATCCGATAAATTCTCAAACGCTTTTTGGCGTTCTTGGAATTTTACTCTCATGAATTTTCCGATGATTCCGCCCGCTAGGGCCATAAGAAACATCGGTATCGAAAGCAATAAAGTAAGCATCACATTGATTTTAAACATATAGTATAAAGCAAGGGAACCCATAAACAGGGCATCAACAAGCGTCAGGATTCCCATGCTGAAAGCTAGCCTGATAGCATTTAAGTCGTTAGTGTAAAGCGCCATTTGCGCCCCGACTTTATTTTTGTGAAAATAGTTTTGCGATAATTTTTCGCTGTGGGCAAACATCCTGTCTCTTAGGTCTGCTTCCACGCGAACGCCGGTTCCAAAGATGGTTATGCGCCAAAGAAACCGACCGATAAACATCGCTAAAGCAATTAACAGAAACTTAAACATTAATTCTTCTAAAAGTTCCAAGGTCATTGCTTTTTCGCTTAAACTGTCGACAATGATTCCTTCGTATTCGGGAATGCGTAGTTGTGCATAATCGACGACGATTAAAGCGGCGGCTCCAAGCAAAATTAAATGCAAAAAGCGTAAATAATAGCGATTGATATATTTGCCGAATATCATGGTCTAATTCTCCTTGTGTATCACTTAGTTATTTATTCTACCAAATTTTAAAGAATAATGCAAACAAATAAGAAAAAAAGCGCTAGCTTAGTTTTACAATGTTGTCGATTTTTGCTTCCTTATGGACGGTTATTTTACTGTGGTATTCAACAGTTTCGATAATACATCCTTGACCAATGGTAACGTAATCGCCGCTTACTCGTTTGCCTTTGACGTATTCGATGTCAATCGTGGTGGCTTCGATTTCTTCAATTTGGTTGTGTTTGGTGTTGAAGAAGAAGGCAAGTTCCCGTTTAATGGTGACTTTATCGCCGTGAAGGGCTTGAATTTCGCTGTTGGAAGATTTTAAGTAAAAGTCATCGACATTGGCTTCTTTTTTTACTATGAGCGATCCGGATACATGGGCTTTGGCACTGGATAAGTTTTCTGCAACTTTCAATACCCCGGATACTTTGATTTCTTGTGTTTTAATGTTTTTAGCTGAAAAGGTACCGCTTACTTTCATGGTTTTTACATCTAGGTTATCCATGGCTTTTCCTGCTCCCGAAATTACCAAAGTTTCAGCGGTTAATTTTCCCGTTATTTTTCCGCTTCCTGCAATCGAAACTTCCCGAAAGGTTCCGCCGCTTATCGTTCCGGCTCCATAAATTTTACTGTCGTTCATTTTTATTTTCCTCCTATTTTAATTCTTTCGCAATAATTCCCGAAATCTCGGATAATGATTGCTTTTTAATCAGTGTTAATTGGGGATCGAATAAAGCATCTTCCCCCGCAACAATCAAATAAGGTTTTCCCAAATACTCCTTGACCAGATAAAAATACTGATCAAGCGAAACAATTTTGCCAAAATCTAACAATAAATAGTTGCTGATGTCTAATAAAGCTTGGTTCTCGGAAAAGAAATAGACAACCACTAAATCGAAAATAGACAAATCGTTTTTCTCTTGGGCATAGATGCGTAAGACAAAAGGGTCGATTCCTTTTATCAATACCGCTTCCGAAAGGGAAAACTTGCGTTCCTTGGCATTGGGATTCAAAAACTGTTTGATTTCATCATGGGAATAGCGATCTTTAAGCGATAGGATTGCCTCGATTCGAGGAATGATTTGCTCTTTATAAAAGTAAGTCTCCTGTCCGCTTGCCACCGATTGTTTGATAAACCATTCATCGGGAATCAAACCTTCCCGTTTCCAACGATACAGCTGACCATAGGAAATTTTGGTGATTTGCAGTAACTCTTTTTTGGATATCATTTCCATATCATCACCTCACAATGTTACGTTTAATAACATTATACCGTAACAATGTTACGTTGGCAAGCAAAATGCATAGAAAAAAGCAGATAGATTCTATCTGTTGATAGTTTTGCTATCTGCTTTATCATACCAAATATTTTAATAAATTATTACTTAATATGATTGTATTGAAGATGAGCGCGGTTTTTTCCGGCTTTCTTCGCTTGATATAAAGCGATGTCCGCATAATTAATAAAATCATAAATGGTGGAGTTAATGGGTGGTGTTTCATAATGCACGCCGATACTGACGGTAATGTCGATATCGCTGACTAAGGGTGCAAGAGACTTTTCCACCATTTGGCAGATATTATTGCTTATTTGCATTAGTTCATCGACATTGGCAATTTTCAGTAAAATTAAAAATTCTTCGCCCCCAAAGCGGAAAGCGTGGGGATAAAGATTTTTGATAAGGTTTGAGGAATATTTCAAAACTTCGTCGCCTTTTTGATGACCAAATTTATCGTTGACTGTTTTGAAATTATCAATATCGATAAACAAGAGGCCTAAACCCATGTTTTCGGATAAACATTCTTTTTTGATGAAAGAAAAAGTTTCGTCAAAAGCCAGGCGATTACCGAGACCGGTTAAATAGTCGGTTCGAACCGCTGTCTCCAACTCGTGATTTAGCTTCTTCAAGATATGGGTTTGTTCCCAATCGCGGCGCCTAATACGATAATTGGTATACATCACGATTAAACCAATACCGATATAAACGACTGAGGTAAGAAACAAATGCAAACTTAAAAAGGTACCATAAATAATCCGTGAACCCGCAAGATTAAAAATAACCCAAGCGAGGGTAAAAACAATTGAAACAAAGATCGGCGAAAGAATAAGTCCACCCATGAAAACCATGCAATAAGTTAAAAACGATAAGACCGGCAAAGGGTAATTATAGTGTAAGTCAATAATCGTATATGATAAACACCAAAACATCGTAAAGCCACACAAGCCATTTACCCAATAATTGAACAGTTTGATTTGCTTAGGGGTAAATGTGTGAATCCGAATAAAAACGGCGATGGAAACCAAAAATACGGTAAACAAAAGGCAATAAAACGAAAAATAAATGATATTTCTGGTTTCGGCTAGGTTTCGCGCAAAAAGATAATAGGTAATTAAGGTCAGAAGGTAAATATTGATAGAAAAGGTCAATATTAACACTTTAGAGTAATTTACTTTTGCGATGTATTCCAAAAACGAACTGAACGGTTCTTTATTTCGACTATGCATTGTTACCTCCTATTTAATATTTTACTATCAAACGAGGAAAAAGTCAAATCAATCAATTCATTATTTGTTAAAAAGGGTAATAATCAAGCGATTATACTTTAACGAAAACGGCGTTTTAGTTTGTTTTGAGAAAACCTAAACAGAACGGACAATAAAAAAAGGATACCAAAAGCACTTGACTTTTAGTACCCGTTATCAAAAAAAGGTTTTCCTTTGTTATTGGCAAATGGTGCTGGAAATAGGATTCGAACCTACGACCTGATGATTACGGGTCAACTGCTCTACCAACTGAGCTATTCCAGCAAATAAATTTCAGGATTATCCTGAAATTATTCGATTAAAGTTTGTTGATATCTGGTTACCCGGAAGACTGGTTCCGTAGTGACGTCAATTTGAAGCCTTTTTAAAAGTTTTTCGTCATCTTCCGTCAAAAAGACCGTGGAGTGAGCTTGCGCTCGGGCTAGTTTTGGAAGTTGCTGAAGAGCTTTTTCGGCGGAAGGGTTTGTCAAAGCATTTATCGATAAAGCGATTAATACGTCATTGACATGAAGACGCGGGTTTCTAACGCCTATGTATTGCTTATTTAGGGTTTGAATCGGTTCGATGATGGAAGGAGAAATAAGTTTTAAGTCATCATCGACATTGGCATAGTATTTAAGGGCGTTGAGGAGCATTGCGGCTGGAGCGTCCAAAAGTTTTGTCCGACGTCCGGTGATTATCGTACCGTCGTTTAATTCAATTGCCATTGCGTGCGTTCCGGAACTTTGGGCTTTGTCTAAAGCTGCCTGAACCGAGAGGCGATTCTCCACCGAAATTCCTAACTTTTTCATGATGACGGAGATCTTTTCAATTGCTTCTTCCATCATGTTGCCGTTTTTAATGTCGCGTTTGGTGGAATAATAACGGCGAATGATTTCTTGTTTGGCGGCTTCTTTGGCAACTTCGTCGTCGATAATGCAAAAGCCGGCCATATTGATTCCCATATCGGTTGGCGATTGGTAGAAACTTGTGCCGTAAATCCGTTCGAAGAAAGAGCGTAAAATCGGAAACACTTCCACATCGCGATTATAATTGACTGCCATCATCCCGTAAGCTTCCAAATGGTACGGGTCAATCATATTGATATCATTGATGTTTGCGGTTGCCGCTTCATAGGCTAAATTTACCGGGTGGTTAAGCGGAAGATTCCAAACCGGAAAGGTTTCGTATTTCGCATATACGCTTTTAATTCCTTTTTGGTTGTCCAAATATAGTTGTGATAAGCAGGTGGCAATTTTGCCACTACCAGGTCCCGGCGCCGTTACTACCACAAGCGGTCGGGTGGTTTCGATATAAGCATTTTTGCCGAAGCCTTCATCGCTTAAAATATAATCGATGGCAAGGGGATAACCCGGAATAACCGAGTGAAGGTAAACTTTTACCCCCATGTTTTCTAATTTGTTTTTGAAAATAATCGCCAGTTCCTGATGGGAAAATTGAGTAATGACAACCCCACACACTTGGAGGTCAAGTTCCCGAAAGAGTTCCATCATCCGAATTACCTCTTGGTCGTAAGTAATGCCGATGTCAAAACGCATTTTGCCAACTTGAATATCGTTGGCATTGACTACGATAATCATTTCGACATCGTCTTTTAAGGTCATTAGTGTTTTGATTTTGGCGTTACTGGCAAATCCGGGAAGTACGCGGGAAGCATGAAAATCGTCGAATAGTTTTCCTCCAAATTCAAGATAAAGCTTGGTACCGAATTGATTTAGACGTTCTTTGATTTTTTTGGATTGAAGTTCTAAATACAAACCATTGTCAAATGCTTTTTGCATGCCTTCACCTTCTTTCGCAGTCCTTCATGTTTTAGATTATACCAAAGGAAAACAAACTTGTCAATTAAACCAAAAAAGAAAAATTTCCCCTAATCTAAAAGTTAAAAGGTTGAAAGAATATGGACGTTGTGATAAAATTAAGTTATCTTAAAGAGGAGGTTTTTATGGAAGTTAAAGAAGTTGTTCTCAATAAAATGAAAGAAATGGGCCGTCCTGTTACAGCGGGAGAAGTTGAACTTGCAACCGGCCTGGAGCGCAAAGAAGTTGACAAAGCCTTCAATACCTTAAAAAAAGAAGGTAAAATCACTTCTCCAGTTCGTTGCAAATGGCAACCTGCTGAATAAGCAAAAAGAAGGATAGGAAGCAATCCTAACTTTTTTGTCTTAGAAAATAATTGCTAAAAAAAATCATGTTTTTTTGCTTTTTTTTATTTAAAAAATAGTTAAAAAAGGATTATTTGGTATACTATTAATTGAGGTGAAAATTATGAAAATCAGTATTGGATCCGATCATGCGGGGTATAAGTTAAAAGAAGCCTTAATTGCTTACTTAGCCAAAAAACACCAAGTGCTCGACATGGGGACTTATAATGACGATTCGGTCGATTATCCCGACTATGCTTTTTCGGTGAGTCAAAAGGTTGTCCAAAAAGAAGTTGATTTCGGAATTTTGATTTGTTATACGGGAATTGGCATGTCCATCTCGGCCAACAAAGTTAAAGGCATCAGAGCAGCTTTGGTCGGAAGCGAGGAAAACGCTAAATTAACCAGAGAACACAATAACGCCAATGTATTGTGTCTTTCTTCAAAAGACACTTCCTTTGACCTTGCCAAGCAAATTGTCGATACTTTCTTAAACACGCAGTTTTTGGGAGAGCGGCACGAGCGGCGCGTGAATAAAATTTGTCAATTTGAGGAAAATTAAGGAATACTAAAGTTTGTTAAATTTATGAAAAGATATTGAAAAAGGGGTTTATTTCAGCGTTTTAAATTATAATTTCTAAAGCGCAAAAACCCTAAATGTGGTATAATAACTAAAGATTAAAAGGTGGTGAAACAGATGCCGATTTTGCAGTCAATTCAACAAGCGGAAGAAAAGGCGCAAAGCTTACGCAACAATGCAAACCTTCAAGTTCAAAACCTTATTAAAGAAAAAAGAGCAGCTGCGGAAAAGCGAATTGCTGAACTAAATGCCCAAACCCTTGACGAAATCAAGAACAGCGAAGCTTATTCCATTAAGTCAATGCAGGAGATGGAAAAAGACTTGGAAACCCAAAAACAAGTCATAAAAGACAAACTCACCGCTAAGGCCATGCAAAGGATGGAGCAAGCAGTTGCTTTAATGATGAAGAAAGTAGGGAACATATGATTGTACCAATGAAAAAGGTGCAAATCGTCGTACTGAAAGAAGACCATGAACAACTGATGCTTAATTTGCAAAAAACCGGGGAGGTTATGTTAATCGAGCATCCGGAGATAAGTCAAAAAAGCGATGCCACAAGCGAAGAAATTATGTTGCAAAGAACGCGCAAATCCTTAAACTTGCTTAAGAAGTATCGGGAAAAACCCAAATTAGTCAAAGAACTCAACAAGGTTGATTACGATGATTTTGTTTCCAATATCAATCAGCGCATAGAACTATTGGAAAAAATCGAAACAACTTATGAAGAAATTCAACGCTTGAAAGCTGACAATGTAACTTTACACGAAACGCTTAAGACTTATCAGCCATGGGAACAGTTAACGGTTCCGTTGGATAAAATTGTTAATACAAGGTATGCCAATTTGCACACCGGGTTTATTGAATCCCGTTTTAGCGAAGATTTTAAACGAATATTAGATTCACACGGCAGTGAATGTGAACTTTTAGGCAAAACTTATGATGGACAAGCTGTCTTTTTTGCGAATTATTATACCGACGACAGTTTGGTAATGGAAGGTTTAAGGGGTATTAATTTTGTTGAAACCTCCTTACCTAAATTACCCCTTACTGCCAGTCAACTCTTAAGCGAAAAAGAGGCTCAATATCAATCCAACCAAGAAAAAATTAAGGAACTTGAAGAAGCGCTTGCACAATATGCCAAGCATGCAGATGAATTGGAGATTTTAACTGACCAAGTTGCAAGCATTGAAGTAAGAAAAACCGCTCCGGTTATTCCAACCGATGCCACGGTATATGTGGAAGGTTGGGTGCGTCACGACCGCGTGGACAAAGTAATTAAAGCGGTAAAAGAAGCAACGGATATTTTTGATTGCGAATTTTGCGATCCGCTTCCTGATGAATTGCCGCCAACCGCTACCCAAAACAATCGCTTTGTGGCACCATTTGAGATTATCACCAATATGTTTGCCGCACCAAGCCCCTATGAAGTCGACCCTAATCCAATGATGTCTTTTTGGTACTGGATTATCTTTGGAATAATGATGGGCGATGCCGGTTACGGATTAGTGATGGTATTATTCTTTGGACTATTTATTAAAATTAAAAAACCAAAAGGCAACTCCCTGAAGTTATTCCAATTATTGATGTATTCGGGAATAACCACTGTCATTTGGGGTGTTATTTTCGGCAGTTACTTCGGTTTCAGCTGGAAACCATTCGGTTTGAAACCGGTGTTGGTGCCAATGGAACAACCGATGAATATGTTGATTTTGTCACTTGTTCTTGGTGCTTTGCACATCTTTGGCGGGCTTTTGGTAAAAGCGTATGACAATTTCCGAAAAAAAGACATTTTGGCCATTTTTTCGGACCAATTAAGTTGGATGCTATTAATTGGAGGAATAGGCTTTATGTTTCTTCCCCAATTAACAAATATCGGAAAATACCTGGCGATTGCGGGAGCATTGATTATTGTCTTATTTTCAGGAAGAAGCAATCGCAATATCGTAAAACGCATTGGCAGCGGTTTATATACCTTATACGGTGCGACCGGCTATATGAGCGATATCCTTTCTTATTCACGGATTTTGGCATTAAGCATGTCATCCGGGGTTATTGCTTTTGTAATGAATCTTTTAGCCGGAATGGTACAAGGCGATTTATCGACCTTTACCTTCATGACCATCATCAAAATTTTATTTGCCATGGTCATTTATTTTGTCGGACATGTCTTTAATTTAGCCATGGGGTTACTCTCGGCTTATGTCCATGCCAGCAGATTACAATATATTGAATTCTTTGGCAAATTCTATGAGGGGTCTGGTTATGCCTTTACACCTCTCGAAAACAAGTTAACCTACATTGATGAACTCAATGTTAATTAAAAAATAATAGGAGGATTATTATTATGAGTACAGGATTATTAATTGCAATTGTAGGAGCACTATTAAGCACAATAGTAGCTGGTTTAGGTTCAGCCATCGGTGTTCAAATGGCCGGAAAAGCTGCCACAGGCGTTGTAAGCGAAAGACCAGAATTATTCGGTAAACTCTTGATTTTACAAGCATTGCCAGGAACACAAGGTATTTACGGTTTCTTAGTAACCGTTTTGGTATTTGTTGAACTTGGTTTCTTAAGCGGCAATCCTGCTTTAACTCTTGAAACTGCTACCGGTTGGGCTTTCTTTGGCGCATGTATGCCTGCAACCATCATCGGTTTCCTTTCGGCTCTATACCAAGCAAGAATGTCGGTTTATTCCATCCAAATGACTGCAAAACAACCTGATGCAGCCGCAAAAGGTATGACCATGACGGTTTTGGTTGAAACATACGCAATTTTGTCTCTTCTTGTTAGTATTTTGCTTGTAACAAACGTTATGTAATTTGATGCGATAATAATTGATAAATATTATTAGCGAATCGAGGTACATAGTGAAAGAAGATAACTTAATTATGCAAACAGAGGAACAGGTTACTGAGAAAGTAACCATTTACCAAAAAATTGAACAAAAAGGCCAAAAAGACGCTTTAGCTATCCTAGAAGCAGGAAAAGAAAAAGCCGAACAAATGTATGCCAGCATAATCGGTGAGGCAATGCAAGACAATAAAAAACGCTTGGAAAAAGCCCGTCAAGCCCATACATCGATGTTAAAAGGGGCCCAAAGCCAGTTTGACCATTCGCTAAAACAATACACCTTAAGTGTTAAAAAAGAATTAATTGACCAAGTTTTCCAGCGTCTGCTCGAAAAGTTTAAAGCTTTTTCTGATGAGGATATCAGGAGCTATGTTGTTAATCGAATAAAAAACGAGAAATTGTCTGGCAAAGAAACGTTGAAAGTATCCTCAAACGATTACGACCGTTATGCGCGCCTTTTCTCAAGCGGCAAAACTTTAAACGGTATGATTTTACTTGATAAACTAAGCATGCTGCTTGGTAACGTCAACTATCAATTAACACTAGCCAAGGATGGAGCGAATATTTCCGGCGGTTTTCAAATTATCGGCAGTTACTATGATATTGATTTTTCATACGAAGCCTTATTTGATGATTTGAAACGGCTTTACGAAACCGAAATAGCTACGATTCTCTTTGACGGAGATGAATAGTATGAATAATCATTATCCGTATGTAAATGCGATTTTGCGCTCCATCGAAAACAAAATTTTCGATAAAAGCAAATGGCAAAAATTGGCCAAAACCGATAAACCGCTTTTTTTCAAAACTTTAGCGGAACTGGGTTACGGCAAAAGCGATAGCGCAAGTTCTGTGGAAGAATTAATTGACCAAGAACTTTTAAGCGTAAAAGCAATGATTGATGAACTTACTCCCCAAAAACACCATACTGATTTATTCTTTTTTCAAAGCGATGCCATTAACATCAAATACTTCTTTAAACAAAAATTCTTTGGCATCACTCACTTTGACGTCTATGTCCCATTAGGAACTATTTCAAAAGAAACTTTGAAAAAAGCGATTTTGGCGGGGGAATATTCGGGTCTTGAAAAACCTTTGCGTAAATTAATTCCAACAATTGAAAAAAACGTTCAGGGAATTACCAATCCAAGGGTTTTCAGCACCGTAATCGATCAAACGATTTTTGATTATATTTTTGATCAATTTAACCTATTGACAAGTCCTGCCTTAAAAACCTATTTTCAAACTTATATCGATTCGGCCAACTTATTAACTTTCCTTCGTTCCCGCGAATTAAAGTGGGACCAGAATACTTGCAAAGAAATGTTGTTGACGCATGGCGGGATCGAATTAAGCAGGTTTTTGGAATCGTATTCCCTGCCCCTTGAAAAACTATCAAAATTGTGGGAAACGGAATATAATGGCCAAATCAGTAGAATCATTAAAGCTTATAATGAACATCAGAATTTGGATATGACCCATAATGCACTTGACAAGCTCATGTTGGAGGAAATCAGACGCTTCAAATACGATGCTTTTGATATTGGTCCGGTTATTTATTATTACTTGTTGAAAGTAGCCGAAGCGAAAAACATTCGTATGATTTACGCTCAAGCCGGGAATGAACAAGTCGATATGAGTCAAATGTTGGAATACTAAGAAAGGTGGTTCAAATGAATAACAAGATGGATATCGTGGCAATCGGAACAAACGACACCGTTTTATTGTTCAGTGCCGTTGGTTGCGTGCCAATTATCAAAGAAAGTCTTGCAGAAGTCGAAAAAACCATTTTTCAACTAGCAAAAAAAAGCAAAATCATTTTCATCGATGAGGAATTGTACGAAAAAATTCCTGAGACAATCGAAACTTATCAGTCTAGCTTATTTCCAATGATTATACCAGTTCCCATGAAGGAAGACGGCATTGGTGTTGGATTGAAGAAAGTTCAAAAGAATGTCGAAAAAGCCATCGGGATTAATATATTTTAGAAAGGGTGATGGCGATGAATTCTAATCAATACAATAAACAAATCGGAATCATTACCAAGGTTTCAGGACCTTTAATTGTTGCGAAAGACATGAAAGATGTGCAAATGTACGATGTGGTTCGCGTCAGCGAGAAGCGCTTAATCGGGGAAGTAATCGAACTTCGGGACGATTTGGCGTCAATCCAAGTATATGAAGAAACCGCGGGCATTGGTCCCGGCGAACCGGTCTATTGGACTAACGAACCGTTATCGGTAGAACTTGCACCGGGTTTAATAGAAGGCATTTTTGACGGTATTCAACGTCCGCTTGACGTTATTTATCAAGGCTCTGGTGACCGGATTCCTCTGGGAATCGATGTTCCCAAACTAAAACGAAATAAACGTTGGCAATTTAACAGCGTTGCCAAAGTAGGCGATTTTGTTAAGGGCGGCGATGTCTTGGGTACGGTTCAGGAAACAACTGCCGTGCTGCACAAAATCATGGTTCCGCCAACGCTTTCGGGGAAAATCGTGTGGATTTTCAATGGTGAAACAAACATTACTACTCCGATTGCCCGAATTGTCGATGACCGGGGCGTAACCCATGAAGTGCCAATGTTGCAAACTTGGCCGGTAAGAAGAGGACGTCCTTATCAAAAGAAAATGGCGCCACATGCACCAATGGTTACTGGTCAAAGAGTAATTGATATGCTTTTTCCAATTGCCATTGGGGGTATAGCTGCAATCCCGGGACCATTTGGTTCAGGTAAAACCGTTGTTCAACACCAACTTGCCAAATGGGCGGATGCAGATATTATTGTTTATATCGGCTGTGGCGAACGCGGAAACGAAATGACCGATGTTTTAAATGAATTTCCTCATCTGAAGGACCCAAAAACCGGTCAAACATTGATGAAACGCACCGTTTTAATTGCCAATACATCCAACATGCCGGTTGCGGCTCGGGAAGCATCGATATATACCGGTATTACGATTGCGGAATACTATCGCGATATGGGTTATCGCGTAGCTATTATGGCAGACTCGACATCCCGTTGGGCCGAAGCGTTGCGGGAAATGAGTAGCCGTTTGGAAGAAATGCCGGGCGAAGAAGGCTATCCGGCTTATTTATCGAGTAGATTATCCGAATTCTACGAACGGGCTGGCCTGGTCACCTGCTTAGGCAGTGAGGGCAGAATCGGCGCTATCAGTGCCATCGGCGCAGTATCGCCTCCGGGAGGAGATACATCGGAACCGGTTTCCCAAGGTACGCTCAGAATCGTTAAAGTATTCTGGGGCTTAAGCGCACAACTCGCTTATGCTCGTCACTTCCCTGCCATCGACTGGTTGAAGAGTTATTCGCTCTATGAAGAAAATATGCGTGATTATTTCGATACTGAAGTCGAAAAAGATTGGTCGCAAATTGTGCAAGAAACGAAAACCCTTCTTCAAGAAGAAGCAAAGCTTCAAGAAATTGTCCGGTTGGTCGGTGTGGATTCGCTCGAATTCTCCGATCGCTTAGTGCTTGAATGTGCTCGTCGCATTCGCGAAGACTTTTTGCATCAAAATGCTTTCCATGAAGTTGACACATATAGCTCTTTGACAAAACAACATGGAATCTTAAAGACCATCCTTGATTGGTTCCACCTTTCCCAAGAAGGATTAAACAACGGAGTAAGTTTCTTTAAGCTTGCAAATATGGAGGTTTTGGAACAAATTGGACGGATGAAATACATTCAAGAAACCGAATTTAAAACTCAATATGAGGAAATAAACAATGAAATGAACGAAGAATACCAAAGACTATTGAAGGGAGACGAAGACGATGGCGAAAGAGTATAAAACTATTCGTGAAGTTGTTGGTCCCTTGATGTTGGTTGACCATGTGGAAGGCGTAAAATATGACGAACTTGTAAAAATCAAACAAGCAAATGGTGAAGAACGAATTGGAAAAGTTCTTGAAGTCGATAAAGATAAAGCCCTCGTGCAATTGTTTGACTCCGCTCAAGGACTAAAAATTGCCTCCGCAAAAGCTGTCTTCTTAGGTCATGGAATTGAAATCAAATTATCGCCTGATATCTTAGGACGCGTTTTTGATGGAATGGGTCGGCCAATTGACGGTGGAGGCGAGATTATTCCGGAAAAAGTAATGGACATCAACGGTACACCGTTAAATCCGGTTGCCCGCGACTATCCAAACGAATTTATCGAAACCGGAATCAGCGCCATCGACGGACTCAATACCTTGGTTCGGGGACAAAAGTTGCCGATTTTCTCCGGAAATGGTTTACCTCATGCAAAACTTGCGGCGCAAATCGCCCGACAAGCACGGGTTAGAAATTCCGAAGAGAAGTTTGCGGTTGTGTTTGCGACCACAGGTATTACTTTCGAAGAAGCTGACTTCTTTATCAGCGATTTCAAAAAATCCGGCGCCATCGAACGGTCTGTGCTTTTCATGAATTTAGCCAATGACCCGGCAATCGAACGGATTGCCACTCCGCGGATGGCCATTACTTGTGCCGAATACTTAGCTTATGAATTAGGCATGCACGTGCTTGTCATCATCAGTGATATTACGAATTATGCAGAAGCATTGCGGGAAGTCTCCGCTGCTCGTAAGGAAGTTCCGGGTCGCAGAGGTTACCCAGGATATATGTATACCGACCTTGCTTCGCTCTATGAACGGGCTGGCCGTATCAAAGGAAAGAATGGTTCCATTACCCAAATTCCAATCCTTACGATGCCGGAGGACGATAAAACCCACCCGATTCCGGACCTTACCGGTTATATTACCGAAGGACAAATTATTCTTTCAAGAGAATTGTATGGCCGCGGAATCACTCCGCCAATTGATGTCTTGCCATCGCTCAGCCGTTTAAAAGATAAAGGAATCGGTGAAGGCAAAACCAGAGAAGACCATGCGGAAACAATGAACCAATTGTTCGCCGCCTATGCTCGCGGAAAAGAAGCCAAAGAACTTGCCACCATTCTTGGTGAAGCAGCGCTTTCGGATGTTGATATCCTTTATTCACAATTTGCCACTGCTTTTGAAGAACAATATGTATTGCAAGGTTATACTACGGCTCGCACCATTGAAGAAACACTAGATATCGGTTGGAAATTACTAACGATTTTACCAAGAACAGAACTCAAACGGATTAGCGTCGAAAAGATTAACAAATACTTGCCAAAAGAGGAATAACAAATGGCATTAGGGACAGTTAATCCTACCCGCATGGAATTAACGCGGGTTAAAAGACAGCTCTCCACCGCAAAACGCGGACATAAGCTCTTAAAAGACAAGCAAGACGAATTTGTCCAACGGTTTATGGAAATCATCAAAGAAAACCGCGCCTTGCGTCTTGAAGTTGAAGAAGAACTTGCGAAAATCATGAAAAAATACATCAGTGCCAAACAAAAAATGAGTTTTGAAGGAATTGTCGAAGCATTGATGGTACCAAGCAATACCGCAAGCCTTTCCACATCTTCGAGAACGGTCATGAACATCAAGATTCCTACCATTCAATATGAAGCAAAGGACAAAATCGATTTAACTTATGGCTTTGCGTTTACGCATCCTGATTTGGACGATGCCATCATGAAACTTTCTAAGTTATTGCCAAAGATGATCAAGATGGCAGAACTTGAAAAAGCCTGCGATATGCTGGCCAAAGAAATCGAAAAGACCCGGCGACGCGTCAATGCGATTGAGTTTATCATGATTCCGGAAATGGAAGAAACAATTCGTTTTATTACGATGAAACTAGAAGACAACGAGCGAAGCAATATCATTCGCTTAATGAAAAGCAAAGAAATCATTCTTGCCAAAAATACGCAAAACTAAACCCCCTTTCGGGGTTTTTTTGCCAGGTTTATGGTATAATTTATATATGAATTTATTTGACGCGAAGGGAAAGATATTTTTGTTGATTATTTTAAAAAGTTAAAAATTAGTAATTTTAAATTTTTTAAAAATGTAAAAAATAAAGGAGATTGATTTATGACAAATAAGTATTATGCGATTATTTTCTTTTTGTCGTTTCTGTTTATGATGATAATAACTTTAAGGGTCTTGTTTGATTCGCAATTACACAAAATTTTTAAACAAGGCAGTGTTACTTCCATACGCACTTTTTATATTATTTTGGCAATTGCCATATCTTATCTGATTTCGAGTGCTTTTATCGATTTTATCAAAGCAATTGGCTTAATTATCTCCCAATAAATAATTGTATAAAAAATCTTTATTGTATCATAATAACTATGAGGTGATACAGTGAAGAGTTGGATTAAAAAAATTGGTCAAAATCGCTTTCAATTTTTCTTTTTTGTGGGGATATTAGCGCTATTATTCGTTGCTCTCGTCCTTTCTGCAACCGCCGATCCGATTGACGATAATCCGATTGACGATCCCAAGGATAAACAGCCAATTGACCATGAAGAAGATCCGGTTCCTGAGGTCTTAAAGCACCCATTTGATAATGTGTCTGATTTTATGGTTGTGCGAAAATTTTACGAACGTGATGCAAGCCAAAGCGACCAAGAAAAAGCTTTGATTAAATATGGGACAAGTTATCGGATAAGTGTCGGAACATCTTTTGCCCGAAATGATAATCAACCTTTTGATGTCAAGAGTGCTTTTAGTGGAACGGTAATTGAAGTGCGCGAAAGCCCGCTTTATGGGAACTATTGTATTGTTGAGCATGCGGATAACATTAAAACCCATTATTACGGTTTAAGCGAAGTAGTTGTCAAAGCTGGCGATACCGTCATACAAGGGGATAAAATCGGGGTAAGCGGAACGACCGAAATGGACAAAGAAGCTGGAAACCATGTATATTTTAAAGTAGTGCGTGGAAATAAACATATTAACCCCGAAAAAGTATTTGGCAAAACCACTGCGCAAATATAATAAAAAAAGACCATTATTAAGGTCTTTTGCGTTCTACGGTCAAGATGTAAGGTGCGTTATTTTGGTTCAAATGAACGATTTTGCTGACAAGATAACTTGCATCCAAATGTGAAAGGAAGCTTTCCAAAATGAGGCTTTCTTTTTTGCCTTTTTCATGGCCCGGATATAAAACAATTACGATGAAGAGGCTTGGGTTTTGTCCTATGTAGTTTATGAGTTTTTGAACAGCTCTTAAAACTATCTCAGGTTCGGTAGTGATTGTTTTATCCCCTGTCGGAAGATAACCTAAATTGAAAATGATGCCATCGATTCTCGGTAAATCGATGTGCTCGTGTGATTCCAAGTGGTATTCGATATTGGTTAACCCCAATTCGTTTGCCATTTTTTTTGTGCGTTCAATGGCAATGGGTTGAATGTCGTAAGCATGAACCGTGCCATTAGGACCGACAAGGTTCGCCAGAAAAACCGTATCAAAACCGTTGCCACATGTGGCGTCAACCACAATATTACCCTCTTTTAACCGCTCCCTAAGCAATTGATGGGCAATTTCGGTCATCTTTGTCATTTCACTAAATCTCCTTGCCAGATATTTTCTTTACGCATGTATTTATCGATTTCATTTAACACCACAAACTTCCTTTTTGTCCACTCCGGCGCAATCAACAAACTAATCGGTGCATCCCCCGTTAAGCGGTGAATGACGATTGAGGTAGGCAAATAACGCAATTGCTCCGCGGTGATTTCCACATATTCTTTTAAAGTAAGAAGCGAAAAAGGTTCTTTTAAATACATTTCCCCAAACGGGGTATCTTTCATGACATGAAGCATATGGATTTTTATTCCTTGAATCGGGAAAGCTGCCAAATATTTGACGGTTTCCAACATCATGTCTTTGGTTTCATAGGGCAGTCCATTGATAATGTGAACAATGATATCAATGTTTGCTTCATGCAATAACTTTACCGCTCTTTCAAAACTATCGTTTTCATATCCGCGGTGGAAAAACCGATAGGTTTTGGGATGAATTGATTGTAAACCCAATTCCACCCAAACGGTCTTTTGGGTTTTTAGTTTTTTCAGCAACTCAACTACCTCGGGATAAATTTCATCGGGACGCGTAGCGATACTGATGATTTTAACCTTTTCATCGAGGTTTAAAAGAGTGGAAAAAGTATTTTCCAAAATATCGAAGGGTGCGTAGGTGTTGGTTCCGGCTTGTAGATAGGCGATATATGATCCTTCTTCCCATTTGGCTTGCATTCTTTCCTTAACCGATGCAAATTGCGCTTTTAAGGATAAACTGACATCCCCAGAAAAGTCCCCGCTTTTTAAACTTGAACAAAACAAGCAACCGGTAGTATCGACTTTGCCGTCGCGATTGGGGCAAGTAAACCCCGGATTTAAAGAAATCTTATAGATTTTTTCGCCGTAATGGGCTCGTAGATAGTTGTTAAGGGTAATATAATGTTTTTCATGATTCATTAAGTAATGCAAATTCATCACTGCTTTCTAATGTTTTTTGGGTATTGATAATTCATAATTAAAAAAACTGCTTCATACAATGAAGTGGGTGAGGTAAATGGATCCGGAAATGAAAGAGCGGATATTATTGGGTGCAGAGCTCTTATTGTTAGAACAAAGTAATGTTAGAAAAGTGGCGCGTCGACTAGGATGTTCAAAAAGTACCGTACACAAGGATTTGTCGGAACGTTTGCCTTACCTTGACATGCAATTATATGAAAAGGTGCAAATTCTTTTTCAAACCAATAAGCAGGAAAAACATCTGCGCGGCGGTGAAGCTACCAAAAGGAAATACTTAGTAGGTAAAAAAATATCAAGATAGTTGAAAATGCCTTTCGTTTAAAGTATAATAGAGGGAAACGAAAGGTGTTTTTTTTTATGGTGCGTTTTCCTTTTCTTAGGACGATTGTCCTAATCTTGTTTTTGTTAATTGCCATTACCTCGGCTACACTTCTTTGGCACTTTTTAGCCATCGATGATTATTTCACTAAGTTAGTGATTGGAACAGCCGTTGCGACGGTTATATTATTTATTTCGGAATGTCTGTTTCCGCTTGACTTTTCCTATTTGTTTGAACGCTTGATTTCGCTAGCGATTGTTGTGTATGCAGCAATTGAGGTTGGAAGCAATCACGGATTTTGGATAGCGGGGGCAATTATTTTAGGATTTATTTTTCCAATCATCGATGCTTTATTATATCCAAAATACCTCGAACACCATGATCAAAAAAACTGGTTCCTGAAAATGATTGTTCGTTGGTTGGTGTCGTTTGTTTTGAGTGTTTCCCTTTCCGTTCCCGCTTTGGTATTGATGACCTTTCAAATCAAGGAAATCAATTTAGCAACCATATTCAGTTTTGTTATCGGTTTTGTGGGAATGGTTGTGCTAATTATCAGCACTTTGCAACTTATCGTCTATAACCACAAAAAAGACAATCCTTATGCCATCAACAATAAGGGGCTTTGGAAAGTCAGCCGTCATCCGAACTTTTGGGGCGAAATGATGTTGTGGTGGGGAATCTTCTTAATTATGCTTTCGCTGGACGGCTCCAAGTGGATGTTGCTATTGGGCCCGTTAATGTTATTTTTGCTTAATCAATATTATCGCATTCCCAAACTGGAAAAAGAATGGGTTGAAAACAATGCGAAATATACCTTATACCAACAAGAAACAAATTTATTGTTTCCGTTCTCCAAACCGAACAATTACTAAGCTAAGCCAAGGGTTTTATCGCTTGCTTAGCTTTTTTTTATCATTATTTGCCCCAATGTCTTTTCGTTCAATAGTTCAATCAATTCCTCGGTTTTATCGCTTGGTACTTTTACTTGGATTTTAACGATGTCGCTAAAAGTTTTATCGGTAATTTGGTATGGGGACAAGGCTTGTTCGACATCGTTAATAAAACGATAGGAAAAGGAAAAACTAAGTTCCTGATAGTCGATAATTGGGACAATTAGGGCAGATTTTACATTTTCGCTGGCGCTTTTACTGTAAGCCCTAACCAAGCCTCCTGCTCCAAGTTTAATACCGCCAAAATAACGAATGACTACGCAAATGCAATTCGTAAGATTGTTTTTTCGAAGGACATCGAAAACCGGTAAACCGGCTGTGCCACTTGGTTCGCCGTCATCGTTATAGCGACCGTTTTCTCCACCCGGACCGATAATAAAGGCACTGACGTGGTGGGTGGCATCCGGGTAAAGGGCTTTTAGGTTAGCGAGGTAGGTTTTGGCTTCCTCGGTAGACTGAATAGGCGCAAGGTAGGAAATAAAGCGCGATTTATTGATTACGGTTTCGTAGATATTTTCTTTCGTGACTGTCTTCATTGTTTCCTCCCGTTTTCAATTTATTATATCATGAAATGACTTGAAAGAGGAATATGAAACAAGGAAAACCGGTTATTTTTTATAAAAAAGGGCGCCCTTTTAGGAAAACTTTGATATAATGAAACCGATAAAGGTTAGTTGAGGGAATGCTATGAATGAAATTAAACCTTTTAACCGAACAGTAGTGGAAACACCCCGGTTGTTGCTTAGACCCATCAGTTTGGCAGATTTGAAACAAATGTATGAGAATTGGGCGAGCGACGATGAGGTTACCAAATATTTATCGTGGGAAACGCATAAATCTATTGAAGATACCCGACGCGTTATTACCTCATGGCTTTTAATGTATGAAAAACCCTATTTCTTTCAGTGGGCTATCACCATTAAAAAGACTGGGGAAGTAATCGGCACCATCAGTTTCTTTGATTTAAAATTCGATCTTTTGCAAGCCGAAATCGGTTACTGTTTGGGAAGAGCCTTTTGGAATCAAGGTTATGGTACGGAGGCTTTGCAGGGGGTAATCGATTATGCTTTTTCGCAAAACAATTTTCAAATCTTGATTGCCAATCATTTAATCGAAAATCCGGCTTCTGGTCGTGTCATGGAGAAATGCAGGATGAAATATGATGGCGACTTTTTCAAACCCAATTGCAAAAGCCATCAATCGGGTATTCTAAAAAGTTATCAGATAACAAAAACCATGTGGGGAAAAACCGCTGAAAAGCAATAAAAAGAAAAATAAATTATGAGGTGAATTGGTGATGCTTAAAAAAATTAAAGATTTTCTCAAGTTGTCAGGCGAACCTAGTTTTCAGCCAAGTGTTAAAGTTGATTGCCTTTGGCAAGAAATCCAAAAACTTCCCCATGTACTGACCAAAAAAGTGGTTTTAATCAATAAATATCTTTCCCAAAAAGCAGAAGCCCAACCAAGAGACGGCTTTATAGTTGAAAGCGGGGTCGGTGTTATTGCGGAAACGAAACGCATCATGACCACTTACTATTTTCTGATGAATGATACCCCGGAAAACCAAGAGGTTTTTGCCAGTTTTGTAAACAAGTTTATGGAAACCCACCGAAGGGAAATTATCGGTATCGACGAGATGACTTTGGAGAAGATGGTTGTCAATTTGCTTCATCAAAAACGTTTGTTGATTAGTTGCGCGGAATCATGTACCGGGGGCACATTAATTTCCCGGCTTATCAGTGTTCCTGGAGCTTCTTTGGTAACTCAGGAAAGTTATATTACCTATTCCGATCAAGCAAAAACTAAAATACTGGGAATAAAACAAAAATACTTGGAAGAATTCGGTACTGTTTCCAGTGAAGTAGCCGGTAAAATGGCCGAAAGAGTGCGCATAAAAGCTATATCCGATGTGGGAATCGGAGTCACGGGCTATACCACAAGCGATATGCCTGCTCCGGAAGACGGTTTGTTTTACTATGGTATTAGTTTTCACGATACTTTAATCGTGGACAAAGATTGCGTGGAAGGTACCCGCGACGAAATGCGATTTGACCAAACAACGATAATCCTATGGCGTTTATTGAGCGTCCTGAAAGAATGAAACATCTTTGATTTGGGTATGAATAACTTGCAAAAATAGCGCAACTATGGTAAAATGTTTAGTATATAAAGGGAGGAAGTATCAATGGATGAAAAATATTTATCGGACCAGCTATTAGCCCAGGTTGCCAAAGCACAAAATGCAAAAATAAGTCAAATCCGTGCTGTCCTTCAGTTAATCGAAGAAGAAAATGCGACTATTCCGTTTATCGCTCGTTATCGTAAAGAAATAACAGGGAATCTTGATGAAGAACAAATTCGGGCCATTTACCAAGAATGGGATTATGGCAGGAAGCTTGCAGAAAGAAAAGAAGATGTTCGCCGTTTAATTGAAGAAAAGGGTCGCTTGACACCGGAAATAAATGAAGCTATCAGAAAAGCTACCAAACTTGCGGAACTTGAGGATATCTATCGGCCGTTTAAAGAAAAGAAAAAGACAAGAGCTACCGAAGCTAAGAAAAAAGGCTTGGAACCGCTCGCCGAATATTTGCTTTCATTTCCGGATGGAGAACCAGAAGATGTCTTGGCCGAAGCCAGCAAATACGTAACCGTTCTACCGGATGATGAAGAAAAAGTTCAAGAAATGATTAAAGAACGCGTAGTTGTCAATAATACTGATGAAGCATTGAACGGAGCCAAGGATATTATTGCGGAAATTGTTTCAGATGAACCAAACTACCGCACATGGATCCGCAACGAGTTTATGCAAAACGCAAAAATCAAAACTGAAGTTCGGGAAAACGCCAAAGACGATAAACAAGTTTTCGGCATGTATTACGAATATGAAGAACCGCTTAAAACGATTAAGCTTCATCGGGTGCTTGCGATAAACCGCGGTGAAAACGAAAAAGTTCTAAAAGTTTCGCTTGTGGAAGATAGCGAAAAGGTGCTTAACTATATAATAAGCGATTTTGTTAAAAAGGAAGATTCCGTTACCGCTCCATATGTCAAGGAAGCATGCATTGACGGTTATTCTCGCTTAATTAAACCGTCGATTGAACGGGAAATTCGTTCCGACCTAAAAGAAAAAGCCGAAAACCAGGCTATTCATATTTTTGGGGAAAACTTACGCAATTACTTACTTCAACCGCCGATGAAAGACCGGATAGTTCTTGGAATTGACCCAGCTTACCGTACCGGTTGTAAAATGGCAGTTGTTGACCCAACCGGAAAAGTCTTGGAAAAATTGGTAATGTATCCGCACCAAAAGAATGTCAGTGAAAGAGTTCCGGAAGAACGTTATCAACAAGCGGTGAGAACTTTCTTGGAACTAGTCAATAATCACGATGTAGATATTGTGGCTATCGGAAACGGAACCGCAAGCCGCGAAACCGAAGCGTTTGTTGCGGAAAACTTAAAAAAACTCGGACGCAAAGTCCAATATGTAATTGTCAACGAAGCAGGAGCTTCCGTTTATTCGGCCTCCGATTTAGCCCGCGAAGAATTCCCGGATTATGAAGTTGAGGAACGCTCCGCGGTCTCGATTGCCAGACGTCTTCAAGACCCATTGTCGGAACTTGTTAAAATCGATCCGAAATCAATCGGGGTTGGTCAATATCAACATGACGTAACCCAATCGAAATTGGCCGATCAACTTAACTTCGTGGTGGAAACCGCCGTTAACAAAGTTGGCGTTAACATCAATACCGCTTCAC
Source organism: Acholeplasmataceae bacterium (assembly GCA_012838545.1). Classification (GTDB taxonomy): domain Bacteria; phylum Bacillota_I; class Bacilli_A; order ML615J-28; family CAG-313; genus UBA1427. Next base: position 127 of record DUPC01000006.1, on the reverse strand, counting down.
CATCGCTTCTAAGATATGTTGCGGGGTTGAATGCGAGGACAGCGAAAAGTATTGTCCAATATCGCGACGAAAACGGTAAATTCTTAAGTCGCAGCGATATCAAAATCAAAGGAATCGGTCCGAAGAC
>DUPC01000050.1 GCA_012838545.1 Acholeplasmataceae bacterium | reverse complement strand
TTATACCTTATTTTCATTTTTTATGCAATTAATATGACTATTAAATTTCATACTATTATTGGAAATTTTGGACATGATTATTCAAAATTAAAACCATCAATTATTTAAACCCTTCCTGTGAGCGTTCGAAAGCTTAAAAGGTTGGTAATTATCCACTCAAACGCTTGTAGAAGGGTTAAAAAAAGTGCCAAAAAATGGCACTTATGAATTACTTGCGTGGGTATTTAATATTGGCTTGAGCTGCTGCAAGTCTGGCAATCGGAACGCGATAAGGCGAGCAGGACACATAGTCTAAACCGATTCGATGGCAGAATTCGATAGATTCTGGATCCCCACCGTGTTCGCCACAAATACCTAAGTGAATATCTGAACGAGCGGCACGGCCCTTTTCGCAAGCCATTTTCATCAATTGACCAACGCCTTTTTGGTCGACATGAGCAAATGGATCGAATCCGAAAATTTTGCGTTCATAGTATGATTCTAAGAACTTACCTGCATCATCACGGCTGAAACCAAATGTCATTTGCGTTAAGTCATTAGTACCGAAGCTGAAGAATTCCGCAACTTGGGCAATTTCATCGGCTGTTAATGCGGCACGAGGAACTTCAATCATGGTTCCCACTAAATAAGGGATTTCGTAATTTTGTTCCTGCATGACTTCTTTGGCTACACGAACGACGATTTCTTTAATGAAGATTAATTCTTTGACTTCGCCAACTAACGGAATCATGATTTCTGGAACAGTTTTGATGCCTTCTTTGTTTACGGTAATAGCCGCTTCAATTACCGCTTTAGTTTGCATTTCCGCAATCTCAGGATAAGTAATTGGCAAACGGCATCCGCGATGACCTAACATTGGGTTGAATTCATGCAATGCTTGGACGGTATCTTTAATTTTTTGCACCGTTACACCCATATCTTTGGCAAGGTGAGCGATTTCTTCATCGGTATGAGGTAAGAACTCATGTAGTGGTGGATCCAAGTAACGAATGGTTACCGGACGTTCGCCCATTTCCTTGAAGATGCCAACAAAGTCTTCGCGTTGGTAAGGTAAAATCTTCGCTAAGGCTTTTCTTCTTCCTTCTTCCGTATCGGAAAGAATCATTTCCCGAACCGCCATAATCCGGTCAGATTCAAAGAACATGTGTTCGGTACGGCAAAGACCGATACCTTCGGCACCAAAGCCTACAGCTACCTTAGCGTCTCTAGGCGTATCAGCATTCGTTCTAATATGTAATGCGCGATTTTTGTCTGCCCATTCCATTAGCGTAGCTAAATCGCCGGAAACCTCAGCGGCAACCGTTGGAACTGCGCCTTCGTAAATGTATCCGGTAGAACCGTCAATGGAAATTACACTACCTTCTGGATAACGAACCCCTTTAACTTCAAAGTAGTTTTCTTCTTCGTTAACTCGGACATCACCAGCCCCTGCAACACAGCATTTACCCATTCCGCGGGCAACTACCGCTGCATGCGAGGTCATACCGCCACGAGCTGTTAAGATACCTTGAGAGAAAACCATTCCTTCGATATCTTCTGGAGAAGTTTCCAAACGAACAAGAATTACTTTTTCGCCGTTTTCGCCAAGTTCTTTGGCTTTTTCAGCTGTGAAAACAACTTTACCGAAAGCAGCCCCTGGAGAGGCATTTAGACCTCTGGCAATGACTTTAGCTTTCTTTAAAGCGGCTTGGTCAAAAGTTGGATGCAAGAGGGAATTTAATGCTTTTGGTTCAACCATTAATACGGCTTCTTCTTCGGTTCTTAAACCTTCTTTAACCAAATCAATGGCTATTTTCAAAGCAGCTTGTGCTGTGCGTTTTCCATTACGTGTTTGTAACATGTACAATTTACCGCGTTCAATGGTAAATTCCATGTCTTGCATATCGCGATAATGCTTTTCCAGTGTTTTTGCAATCCGTTTGAATTCTTCATATAATTCAAGATTGTCTTCTTTTAAATGGGAAATTGGGAATGGTGTTCTGATACCTGCAACAACGTCCTCGCCTTGAGCGTTGAAGAGATATTCACCGTATAATTCATCTTCACCGGTTGATGGATTACGCGAGAAAGCAACACCGGTACCGGAATCGGAACCCATATTACCAAAGACCATCATTTGGATATTGACTGCTGTACCCCAGTCATAGGGAATACCGTTTAGGCGACGATAAACATGTGCCCGAGGGTTATCCCAAGAACGGAATACGGCTTTGGTAGCTGCCAATAATTGTTCTTTGGGATCTTGGGGGAATGGTTTGCCATAAAGTTCTTCAAACTTGGCAAGGAATTGTTTTACTAAATCTTTTAAATCCTCAGCACCCAAATCAGTGTCAGCTTTTACGCCTTTAGCTGCTTTTTTGGTTTCCAATAACGCTTCAAAGTTCGACTTAGGGATTTCCAAAACGACATCGGAGAACATTTGAATAAAGCGACGATAAGAGTCGTAAGCAAAGCGCGGATTGTCTGTTAATTTCGCTAAACCTTCCACTACTTCAAAATTTAAACCAAGATTTAAAATGGTGTCCATCATCCCCGGCATCGAAGCACGCGAGCCACTGCGTACTGATACGAGGAGCGGATTATTGACATCACCAAATTTCTTACCAGAATAATTTTCTAACTTATGCAAAGCATCGAAAATTTGATCGATAACTTCTTGTGATAATGCCCTATTGTTTCGATAGTATTCATTGCATGCTTCAGTTGTAACGGTGAAACCTTGGGGAACTGGCAATCCGATATTAGTCATTTCCGCCAAATTAGCGCCTTTACCACCTAACAATTCCCGCATGTTCGCGTTACCTTCGCTAAATAGGTAAACAAATTTGCTCATAATATACTCCTTTTCTATAAATTTTCCTTTGTATAGTACGGAATTTTTCCGTAAACTTACCTTTTGTATTATACCATTTATGAAAATAAATTGCAAATAAAAAACTGCTCACAAAACCTGTAAACGTTACCATTATTTTTAGGGTTTTTTGGGCATTTATACATCAAAAAAAGAACATATGCCTAAAAAAGGCATATGTCTTTACTTATATACGTAAAACTTTATGAACGTTGTTTAACCATCCGGAGAACTGCATCCTTTGGACGATAACCAATCGCTACTTCAACCGGTGAACCATTTTTAAAGAGGATTAGCGTTGGGATACTGGATACCCGATATTCCATGGCGAGTTGGTGTTCTTCATCAACATTTACCTTTACCACAGTCACTTGATCTTCCAATTGGACTGCTAACTCCTCAATTATTGGTGCCATCATTTTGCATGGCCCGCACCATGAAGCATAAAAATCTACCAATACCAATTGGTCTTTTTTTATCACTTCATGAAATTGTTGATAATTTAATTCTCTCATTTCATCTCTCCTAATCATTTTTCTATTTTGTTGTTACGCTTATATTCTACCACAGTAAAGTAATTAATATGTCTAATTTGCTTTTTTGAACGATTTGTTTACTTGAGAAAAGGGGTTAAAAATCGATAATATTTTAAATGAGCTATTTTTCCCAGTTTTTTTAAAACCTTTTGTTTAGAAAACAAAAAGACTAAAATTAACATTAACCCTAAGCTTTTGCTTAAAAAAGCGATAAAGCATAAAACAACTAGGAAAAATAAAGACACATAAAACAATAAATCATATAAATATTCATCGTCAAAAAAGGCATTTAATAAATGGAAAAGGAACTGAAACCCGTCTAAAGGGTATATCGGAAATAGATTAAACCCTAAAATAAGACGGTTATATTGGATTAAAAAGTTTTGCATCTGGTTAGGCAATCTAATTTGAGGTATAGTTAAAGCCAGCAATAAATTAACCGAAATCCCTCCGCTATCAATGAAAAGGTGTTGCCAAAACGGTAACTCTTGGGGTTCTAAATCAATTATCCCTCCAATACCGGTTAAGTGAATTGTGTTTATCTTTCCGCCAAAGATTTTAATCCAGAATAAATGTCCCAGTTCGTGGCTAAAAAAGATCCCCAAAAAGAGAAAGGCTTCCTTGAGGAAGCCGCTATAGGCGCATAAGCCAAGAAAGAGGATAGCAGAAAGATGAATCTCAATCTTCGCAAATCGCATAAAAATCAACTGGCTTTCCGCGTTCGCGAATTATTAAAGCAAAAGTATAAACTTCGCCGACTTTGCCAGCTTTACCGATAATGGCATTTTCCGGAACGAAGGAGTAAATCGAGAAATCAACGCTTTCCAAATCCCGGTATTCGTATTCGCGGTCGTCATATCCTTTAATGGTAATTTGATATTTGCCAGAATCGTCTTTCACTATCTTAACCACAACACCGGTCATAGCGGTATATACGCCATCAAAACTGGTATTTTCCACATAATTGATTCCGTCTTGATACTTAACGCTTTCATAAAGTGTGGATGAGACCACCGGAATATCGTCTGGGGTTGGGATAAAGGTATCGCCAAAGATACCATTAAAAAAAGCGACAAACTTTAGAATATTCATATTATCATTTAATTCTTCTCTAATCGGGGTAGAAAGACCTGCCCGGCCCAGCGAAATGAAACCAAGCAACAATAGTGCGCTTAAAAACATCCGCAAATACAATTTATCAAAATAAGTCTGTTTGGTTTTTTGAGCTTTTTCGGGGTTGATTTCTCTTTTGCGGTCCTTTTTTGCTTTCCGGCGATAATATTCCCTTAATTTTTTTTGATAATTTTCCATCTCATCACCCCTACATTGTATGAATAGCCGGTTTTATTTATGAGATTAACGCCTAAAGAGATTTGTTTGTTGTTTCATACTGTAGAAGCGTTCGCCAATTATTATATGGTCGATAATCACAAAACCCAAGGCATCGGCTTGTTGCAACAAAACCTTAGTCATTTGCAAATCTTGATGACTCGGGGTAGGATCACCGCTCGGATGATGGTGGACAATAATGATGGCACTGGCGGAATATTTATAGGCCCATTTAAAAATTTCTTTGGCATCGATGACAATTAAGTTGACGGTTCCCATAAATAAAGTCTTTTTGATAATCAGTTCTCCTTTGACATTTAAATACAAAGCCACCAGGGTTTCTTGTTTTAACGGTTTAAGTTCGTCTTTTAATAAGTTAAAAACCGCTTGAGGTGTTGTCAATTTGACTTTTTCCGGAACAAATTTTACAATCCGCAATCCCAGTTCAACACCCGCTAAGACCGTTATCGCCTTGGCGGGTCCGATTCCTTTGATGGAACATAGTTCTGTAACGGTTATTTCGTTTAAATCATTCATTTGATTTAATTTGGCTAAAAGCTTTTGCGACAAGTTCAAAACTGATTCTTCTTTAACTCCCGTCCTAAGTAATATCGCAATTAGTTCTACATTAGATAAACTCTTAATCCCCTCATTTAACGCTTTTTCCCTTGGCCTATCCCAAATCGGTACTTCTTTTAAAATCATTGGTGCCCTCCTTGTCAATAAAAAAAACTAGAAAACCTTCTAGTTGAAAACTAAAAAGATTTGCTAGTTATTTTGGATTTTTTGTAGAATTAAAGGTCGGATTTCGCTTACAAAATACAGACTTCCGATAAATAGATTAATTTCATAGGGATCTTTCCAAACTATTTCGATTGTTTCCTTTACATCGTTTACGATGCGTTTATGGGGATGGTTGGAAAGTTGGAATAATTCTTCGACGTCATTATGACGTTTATAAGTGTAAGCGGTAAACAATATTTCCTCAAACGCTTGGTCTAAAATATCAATCATTGCTTGTTTGTCTTTATCATGGGAACAGGCAAAGATAACCCGCTTCCTTTCATAAGGCAATGACTGAATGAATTCGGTAACGCGATAGATTCCATCGACATTGTGAGCTCCGTCGATGACCACGAGCGGATTGTGGGACATTACTTCTAATCGTCCCGGCCATTTCGTTTGCTTTAACCCTCGTAATAATATTTCGTGGGAAAGCGGAAATTTCTTTCTTTTTAACTTTCGAAATAAACCTTGATTAAACACTTTTAGAGCTTCGATGGCTATTAAAGCATTTTCGATTTGGTGAAACCCCGGTAATACGATTTCCACGGTCCCCAATTCCGGATGAACAAACGCGGTGCCGTTTAAATCAGATTTTAGGATTTTGATTGAAGAATAATCAATTGGGAAAAAGGCTGAGTGGGTTTTTTTGCAGTAATCTAGGCATTGCTTTAACAGTTCTGCATCCTGAATTCCCGTAACGAGGGGCACTTGATGTTTTACGATGCCCAGTTTCTGAGCCAATATCTCTTCCAAGGTATTTCCTAAAACATTTTGGTGATCATAATTCACATTGGAAATAATACTCAAAAGAGGTTCGATAACATTGGTGGAATCAAGTTTCCCGCCAATCCCCACTTCAATTATCGCTAAATCCAAATCAGGCCTTTCAGAAAAGTATAAAAAGGCTAGGAGGGTTGTAAATTCGAAGAAAGTAGGCAATTCTTTTCCCTGTCTTTCCATTTCATCGTATTTCGCGATGATTCGGTTCCCGAACTTTAATAAATCTTCATCGCTAATCATCGCTTTATTAATCATAATTCTTTCATTGAAACACGTGATATAGGGTGAAGTGAAGGTTCCAACCCTAAACTCTGCGGCTTGGAACACGGCCTTTAAATTGGCCACCACCGATCCCTTGCCATTGGTTCCCGTTACATGGATAGACGGGAACCTCTTTTGGGGATTGTCAAATAAATCGCATAAATAATGCATTTTATCCAAATTGATTTTAGGGATAAACCGTTTTGAAGTTTCAATAAAGGCGACAAGGTCGCTTACATTTTCAAATGGTTTCATGTTATCCTTTCAACAACTGATTAAGCAGTTCTTCTACCTCTTGTAATTGTTTTTGATATTGCATTAATTTTGTTCTTTCCAGTTCCACTTTTTCTTTTGGCGCTTTTTCCACGAAGGAAGGATTATTCAGCATTTTTTGCGATCGGTTAACTTCAAAGGTTAAACGTTCTTTTTCATTGGTTAAACGCGCCAATTCTTTTTCCAAATCGACCAGTTCTTTGCTTGGAACAATGACCTTGACTTCCTGCAAAACGATTACCAAGCAATCCTGTTTATCGATTTCCGCTTTGATTGTCAAATTGTTAAAGTTAACTAACTTTTGCATGTAAACCTGATATTGGTCCAAAAAATGGGCTAATTCTTCGTTTGCGACCTCAAGGTAAAGAGTAAGCGGTTTGCTTAACGGAACATTCTTTTCCGCGCGTAATGACCGAACCGAGGAAATGATATCCATCATTTGGCCGGTAAAGGAGATGGCCTGGGTATCAGTTTCGAAAACAAACGGTTTCGGCCAAGCGGAAACCATTATCGAACCTTCATTGAAGGTTTGATAAATTTCTTCGGTGACAAACGGCATAAACGGATGCAAGAGTTTCATAACAGTAACCAATAAATGTTTGAGAATGGCTTTGGTATTAGCGATATCACCGCTCCACCCCGCAAAAACCGTTTTTGTCAATTCAATATACCAGGAGGCCAAATCATCCCAAACGAAATGGTAAATTATTCGGGCAACTTCGCCAAATTCAAAAGCTTCATATAGTTCGTCGGTGGCTTTTATCACATCGTTTAAGCGTTGCATAATCCAATGATCGATAGCGCTAAACTTGCTTGGGTCAATTTCTGCCACTTCATCCGTTCCGATATTAATCATTATATAGCGGGCGATATTCCAAATTTTATTGATATAATTCCAAGCTGCCCCGACTTTTTCTTCCGAGTAACGTAAATCTTGGCCCGGAGTGGAATTGGTCGTTAAAAAGTACCTCAAAGCATCGCAACCGTATTGTTCGATTAAATCGAATGGGTCAATACCGTTACCGAGGGATTTACTCATTTTTTGGCCTTTTTCATCGCGAATTAAACCATGAACGTAACAATATTCAAATGGTTTTTGGCCTGTAAAATATCTTGCTTGGAAAGCCATTCGGGCAACCCAAAAAAAGATAATATCATAACCGGTAACCAAGACATTGGTTGGATAATAGCGCTTTAAGTCAAAAGTATCCTCCGGCCACCCCAGCGTCGAGAACGGCCAAAGCGCACTCGAAAACCAGGTATCCAAAACGTCTTCGTCTTGAACCCATTCACCGCTTGGCGGAGTCAAACCGACATATACTTCATCGCCCTTGTACCAAGCCGGAATCCGGTGTCCCCACCAAAGCTGACGGGAAATGCACCAATCCTGAATGTTTTCCAGCCAGTTGGTGAAAGTTTTGTTAAAGCGTTCCGGAACAAATATGATTCCTTCCCCTGATGCTTGCATGGCTAAAACTTTTTCCGCCAGCGGCTTCATTTTAACAAACCATTGTTTCGATAGACGTGGTTCGACGATGACATTGGTGCGTTCTGAATGCCCCACTGCATGCCAAACTTTCTCGATTTTTGGGCAAAGTCCGGCGTTTTGTAAATCTTTTACTACCTTTTCCCGGCAAACGAAACGATCCATGCCTTGATATTTCCCCGCATACTCATTCATCGTACCGTCTTCGTTCATACAAATAACCGGAGTCAAATTGTGACGTAAACCAACCTCAAAGTCATTTGGGTCATGGGCAGGGGTAACTTTTACGACACCGGTACCGAATTCCCGGTCAACATAGGCATCCGAAATAACTGGTATCGCTCTTTTAGTACCGGGAATATAAACCATTTCACCGATAAATTGTTGGTAGCGTTCATCTTCTGGATGGACCATCAAGGCAACGTCGCCAAACATCGTTTCCGGACGGGTGGTAGCGATTTCCAATCCGCCTTTTCGGTTAACAAACGGATAAATGAAATGGTAAAATGCTCCTTCGATTTCCTTATATTCGACTTCGATATTGGATAATGCGGTTTTGCTTTGAACATCCCAGTTGATGATGCGCTCGCCGCGATAAATCAACCCATCGCGATATAAATCCATAAAGACTTTCGTTACCGCTTTGTTTAACCCCTCATCAAGCGTAAAACGTTCCTTGTTATAATCAAGCGATAAACCCAAAGCTGCCCATTGCGAACGGATGACTGCCGCATACTCTTCTTTCCATTCCCAAGCAACTTTCAAAAAAGCGTCTCGCCCAATATCATAACGGCTGATGCCTTGGGATTTCAATTTTGCATCAATTTTGGCTTGCGTCGCAATTCCTGCATGATCCATTCCCGGAAGCCAAAGCATATCATATCCTTGCATACGTTTCCGACGAGAAATAATATCTTGCAATGTAGTATCCCAAGCATGGCCCAAATGCAAGACACCGGTAACATTGGGTGGCGGAATCACAATGCAATATGGTTTTTTCGACAAATCGCCGCTGGTAAAATAATCTTTTGCCAACCACTCTTGATATTTGCCCTTTTCAACTTCTCGGTGATTGTATTTCGGTCCCAACAGTGTTTTTTTCATGTTCTCTACCTCCTATAGATATTAAAAAAAGTCCTTATCTTATTGCCCAATAACTAGATAAGCAATAATCTAAGGACGAAAATTTTTCCGCGGTACCACCTTAGTTCAAGAACAGTTTCCTAAAAAAACTTTTCTTGCACCTCAAACCAATAACGTCTGGTTCACGATTTATCCTACTGTTTTCAGATAAACTTCTCCCAAGCGACCTTCCAACATCAAGCTAAAAGCTTTGCACCAAACAGCTTCTCTCTGGATAGCTTCAATATTGTACTCCTCTTGTTCAACGAATTATTTATTAAATTATGAATATTTTAACAAATTAATTTCCAATTGTAAAGCAAAATGTCCCTATTTAATGCAAATCGCCGGGAATTTTAACATCTGACCTTGGCGATAGAGAGACTTCAAAGATTTTTACCCCTTCAGGCATCGTCAACCGTTTGTATTGTTGGGACTTAAAACGTTTTACGAAATAACCATAAGCTTTTTCCGAAGCCTCTTTGGACATTTGGAACACTTTCCTCAAATAAAACACGATTTTTGCCCGGCTGGCGCCATGGACAAGCAAATGATATAAAATGAAATCATTGATTTCATATTTGCCTACAACCGCTTCGGTGGCTTGAACACCCGGGATGAGTTCCGGACTAATTACTCGTTTGCTAATTTTGGTTAATTCTTCCCTTATTATCGGAAACTCATTCCTGAGATATTTAACCAAATAGCGGACAGTCGTTTTTGGCAACCCCGCATTCAAACCGTACATTGCCATATGATCGCCATTGAAAGTAGCCCACCCCAAAGCGATTTCACTCATATCGGAAGTTCCAATTACGATGGCTTGATTTTGATTGGCAAGATTCATCAAGGTAAGCGTTCGGTAACGGGCTTGGGCATTCTCAAAGGTAATGTCAAAATGGTTTTCATCATGACCGATTAAGCGGAATTGTTGCAACACTGCTTCACTAATCGGGATTTCCAGGGCGGTAATGTCTAATTTATTCATGAGATTCAGCGCCAGATCTTTGGATTCTATCGAGGTTGCAAAAGACGGAAGAGTTACGCCGATAATTCCTTTTAAGTCTAACCCATAGGTCTTGAAAGCTTTTACGGCGATCAATAGCGCCAAAGTGGAATCCAAACCCCCGCTTACCCCGATAACCACTTTTTTGATGCCGATGTATTGAAGGCGCTTATATAAAGCCGCCCCAATGACATCAATAATCATCTTGGCATCTTCATCTCTTACCGGGTGGAACGGGTTGGGCCTGGGACATTTTTCTAGTTCAAAATTTTTGCGCGGGGGTAATAAAAATGAAACAATGCGAATGTCGCCTAAATCATATTCATTAAACCAACCGCTGGACATCCGAGCATGACGAATTACGTCCAAATCCAAATCCACATAGGAGATGGAACTGGAAAAATCGATTTTTTCTTCATTTAGAATCGCTTCGCCATTAACACAAGCTATTTTATGCCCGGTGTAGACGATATCACTGCTGGTTTCGCTTGCTCCGGTGGATACGTAAAGGTAAGCACCCATGCCTTTTAGACTGGCACTTTGCGCTAAAAGCAAACGTTGTTGATGTTTTCCCAGATGGAAAGTGCTGGCAGAAAGGTTAAAAACAACCTCTGCTCCTTTTGTGTAAAGCAAAGCACCCGGGCTAACCGGCGCCCACATATCACCACAGACTTCCACGCCGAAGGAAATAACTTGCTTTTTGTCTTGGAACAATATTTCGCCAATCGGTACTTCTTGTCCCAAAAGATTGATCGATTTGGTTGAAGCAAGCAAACTTCTTCCGCTTGCGAAAAAGCGCGGATCGCTAAATTCGCGATTGCGGGGCAAAAATTGCTTGGGAATAACACCTATTATTTGCTTGCCCTGAATCACTAAGGCAACATTGTATAAGGAATGTTGGATTTCCAACATGGTTCCGACAATCAAAATGTGGTCGTCATTGTGATCCAACAAGTATTGGATAGCTTCTAAATTTTCTGTCAACAATTGTCGGTTAAACATCCAATCGCCGATACTGTAACCGGTTAAAGTTAATTCCGGAAAAAGCAAAATCGAAGCCTTTTGGTCATTCAATACTAAGGACATAATCTCTTTAGCGTTTGCCAAAGGCTGTCCCAAGGTGATTTTCGGTACAGCTAAACCAATTTTTACAAAAGAAAGTTGCATAATAAGTACCTCTATTCTTTTAGATACAAGTTTTGTTTTATTATATACTGAAAAACTTCCGGTGTGACAATGCAGGGGTTGAAAGTTTTGCGAAAAGCGGTCGAGGAAACATCGGGAATCGTTTGGTCAACAAGATAAAAATGTTCGCGATTTTTTTCCAGTTCAGGATGACTGTCGATAATTTTTAGCAAATCTTCTTTTTTGGTTAAATTCCCCCGCGTAAAAACGATAAAGCGGTTTTCCTGAAGCAAATTTGGAAAATTAATCCAAGTCGGCAAATCCTTTAAACTATCGGCCCCCAGCACAAAAAGGGGGTGTTTCAGCTTACGCAAAGTTTGATAAGTTCCTTGAAAAATCCCTTGGTTTTCGATTTCCAAGATTTTTACTCTTTCGCTATTCCCAAACATCAATTTCAACATTGTTACCCGCTGAGGGAAAGGGGCAAGGCTTTTCCGGTGGTATAAATCTCCGTTGGGGACAATCCAAATTTCTTTATCGGTATTTTTTAACAAATACTCAACCATCGCCAAATGGGCAATAGTGGGCGGATTAAACGAACCCCCAAGCATGATGGCATTTGTCAGATTATTAGGTAACTTCAGCATTGTTCCACCAGCTTTCATTTCCTCTTCTAATCAAGATTATACCATAATATGACAAGTTTTGCTTTTATTTTGACAAAATCAAAGCGAAAAGATTTTTTGCACCGTTTTGTTGAAGTACTCCCCCCGTTCTTCAAAGGAAGCAAAACGGTCGAAACTTTGCGCTCCGGGAGAAAATAGAATTACCGCTTGCGAATGATTATTTATGATATCCGTTAAAATCTTTTCTAAATCGGCATTGACATCATAATCAATTTTTTGTTCTCTTAATACAGGGATAAATTCTTCCGCATTCTCACCCCATAGATAAACCATTTGAACATTCATTAAGTAATCCTTTAATAAAGAGTAATCGTCACCGCGCTTTTTCCCCCCCGCAATCCAAATCACCTTTTCTTTACTGTTTGCCATAGCTTCCAAAGCTGCTTTAGAGGCTAAGGGATTAGTGGCTTTGGAGTCATTGTAAATAACCAAACCATTTTTATCCCAAATTTTTTCCAAACGAAATTGGGGTAATGAAAACTCTTTTAAAACTTTGGAAAAGTCGCAATCGTTAACCGAAAAAAGTTTAGCGATTGTTTTTGCGACTTGGATATTAGCTTTATTATGTTGACCAATTAACCCAGCATTTATGCTAAGCAATTCCTCATCCAGTGTTTCCAAAGCAAAAGGAAGGGTTTTAGCAATAGTCTCTTTGGCCCAAGTGTTTAAAACAATGTCTTGGCCATTGTAAATAAAATAATCTTCTTCGGTGAGATTAGTTAAAATCTTCTTCTTGGCATGACAGTAATTATTCCAAGTTTCATGGTAATCTAAATGATTGGGAAAAAGATTTAACAAAATTGCCACACGAGGATGAAAAGAAACGGTATTGTCTAGCATGTAACTGGAAGCTTCAATAATTAAAATATCCGGTTCATCGCAATCAATAATACTAAATAAAGGAATACCGATATTCCCTCCTAAAAAAACTCGGTATTGCGTTTGTAAGATTTGATGCAATAAACAACAAACCGTGGTTTTTCCATTGGTTCCTGTTACGCAAATGATGTTTTTTAACGGTTTGAAACGATAAAACAGTTCCAAATCGCCGATTATTTCTTTATTTTTTTCGCGGGCTAATTTCAAAAAAGGAGTATAGGGAAAAATGCCGGGGCTTTTAATAATAATATCAACATTATCCAACACTTTTTCCCAATCACCGGAATCTCCATCCGTGTAAACTTTTACCCAAATCCCTCTTTTAAGCATAAATTGATAAACAGCCCGATTGGCGATTCCCATTCCGTATAAAAGGTATTTTTTGTTCACATACACACCCCCAAAATTAACCCGATTACCCCCAACACCAATCCGATGGACCAAAGAAGCAAATCAATTTGCCATTCGCTCCAGCCTTTCAGTTCCAAATGATGGTGAAAAGGCGACATCAAAAAGAGACGTTTGCCTTTGGTTTGTTTAAAATAACAAACTTGAATCATCACACTTAAGATTTCCCCTAAGAAAACCCCACCAATGAGAAAAAGCAATAATTCTGTCTTTAACAATACCGCCATGGCGCCTAGACCCGCCCCATAGGCAAGTGATCCGGTATCACCCATGAATACTTGGGCAGGGTTAAAGTTGAAAAGCAAAAAGGCTATCAAGGACGCCATTTGGGCTAAACCGAAACAAAAGATTTCCCCCTGGTTTTGTTGATAGGCTATAATCGTAAATGCACCATAAGCAATCAATAATAACCCGCCCGCCAAACCGTCTAATCCATCGGTAATGTTAACCGCATTCACCACATAACAAAATAGCAACATTAGAAAAACCCCATAAAAGAAACCAAGGGAAATTTCTAAATTGAAAAAATTAATTGACGTCTTTAATCCGGTTTTTAAATATACCCCAAACAAAACAACCGCTATCATACCTTGGGCAAACAATTTTACTTTTGGTTTTATTCCCATATTGTTTTTTTTAATAATAATCAATAAATCATCGATAAAACCCAACAGTCCATACCCTAAGAGTGCGATTAACAAAAACCAAATGTTTGTTGATTGGTTTGTTTTATGACTCTTTCCCATCATAAAGAACCAAAGCGACAGTCCCATGGCGATCATTACAATTCCGCCCATGGTTGGAGTGCCTTTTTTGCCTTGGTGGCTTTTTGGTCCTTCCAAACGAATGAATTGACCACACTTGATTTTTCTTAAAATTGGTAAAGTTGCCTTAAAACCAATAACCGTAAGGATGAAACCGATTAACCAGATCGCTTTTATATTAATCGTTAAGACCATATTATTTCTCCCATCCTTTTTACGATGATTTCATCAGTTACAAGTTCTTCCGCTTCTGTATACCAATCGCTTCCCATCCCTATTATGGCAATCGTATCTTTTTCCGTGCTTTTTTCCAGCGCTTTTTTAATAGCCAAACTACGTTTTGGAATTACCGTATAATTGTTCAGAATTTGGTTATGCGTCATATCGGCGACGATTTCTTCAAAAGCTTCCGAACGCGAATTGTCCTCGGTAATATAAACCCACTCCGCGTTTTCCAAAGCAAACCTAAGCATTAGGGGACGTTTCAAGCGATCTCTTTCCCCCCCGCATCCCAAAACAACAAATAGGCGGTTTTTGCTTTGGGTTTTTAAAAAGACAGCCACCTGTTTAACCGCTTCAGGCGTATGAGCATAATCGATGACGATTAAACGTTGGTTTAAAGGAAATTGTTCCATTCTTCCCTTGATAGTCCCAAAATCCTTTAAAAATTCAATTAGGGGAGCTAGTTTTAAACTTAAATAAATGCATATAGTGTAAAAACAGGCGATATTTTCTGCGTTGAATTCGCCGGTTAAAGGTGATTCGATTTGTAAAGTGTTAAGGTGTGTAAACGTCATTTTTAGTCCCTTTAAAGAACTGCTAGTTATTTGATACCGAATATCTCCTAAATTTTTACCAAAACTTTTTACGGGGTTAATGGTTAAACCATTGAAAAAGGAAAAAAAAGGCATTTCGCGTTTGACAATGGCAATTCCGGCAGGTTTTAATTTGGTAAGCAGTAACCCTTTAGAAAACAAGTAATCATCCCAAGTGTGATGATAATCAAAATGGTCTTGGGAAATATTGGTGATAGCTACCAAGTCAAACTGGATTCCTTGGATCCGGAGTTCCCGAATGGCTTGACTGCTGACTTCGATAATTACATATTTTAATTTGGCTTTGCATTGTTTTACCAAACGATAGATAGTTACTATATCGGGAGTGGTATTAACCAAGGGCCAATAATAATCGACATACTTGCAACCATTACTGCCAATTAAAAGCGTCGGATAATCGAGATAAGTTAAGTAATGATAAACCATAGTGGAAACGGTCGTTTTTCCATTGGTTCCGGTTATTCCAATAACCGTCAAGTCATCCCAAATCGAAGAATAAACTTGTTGTAGAAGCCATGCCAGTTCTTTTTGAGCGTTTTCTACACGGTGAAAGTTGACGTTCTGAGGAAAGGGGTAAAACCACTCCTTTTCGTGTATAATCGTTTTGGCACCTTTAGCAATCGCTTCAAAAATGAAATCATGCCCATCATGGTTATATCCGACAATAGCCACAAAAACCGCATTTTCATAGACTTCCTGGGAATGGTGGACAATACTTGAGATTTCATGGTCGTAAGTTAGCATTGGATATAGCTCTTTTATTTTCATCTAAATCACTTACTCCGTGTAGAGAATGACAAACCCGCCTTCAATTAACTTTTCGCCGGGCTCAGGGATTTGCGCGATTACCGTTTTTCCGGTTCCATGAATGCTAAATTGATATTTGTAAGTTGGGCGGATTTTAGCTACTTCCATTCCCAAGTAGTTGTCTACCGTATAGGTATTCAAATCAATCCAATATCGGGAATCCAAAGGAATTCCTCCTTCTTGAGGGGGAATCTTTAAGATTGCGAAACTTTCCATCAGCACTTCTTTTACCAGAGGGGCTACAACCACACCCCCATATTGAATGGTATTTTTGGGGTTTTCCAAAGCAATGTATACCGCTACCTTTGGGTCATTCATCGGAGCAATTCCCAAAAACGATAGAATGTAACGCGATTCGGAATACACTCCGTCAATCGCGATTTGGGCCGTACCAGTCTTTCCGCCTACCCGATACCCTTCGATGTAAGCGGACCGAGCGGTGCCAAGGGATGCCACATGTTCCAATGCATAGCGCATTTTTTGCGATGTTTCGTCGCTTATGACTTTGCGTATGGTAAGCGGAGTATTTTGATAAATAATGTCTTGGGTAAAACTGCTGGCAATCCCTTTTAAAATTGTCGGTTGATTTAAATAACCTCCATTGATGGTTGCACATGCCGCATTCACCAACTGAATCGGAGTCACGCTGATTCCTTGGCCGAAAGCGGAAGTCGCAAGTTCCACTTGACCGATTTTTTCGGGGTTAAAAATAATTCCTGAGCTTTCGCCCAATAAATCAATGCCGGTCTTATGGCCGAAACCAAATAGATCGACATATTCAAAAAATCGTTTCTTTCCCAAACGCAATCCAATTTCCACAAACCCCGGATTACAAGAGTTTTGAATTACTTGCAAGAAAGTTTGCTTTCCGTGCCCGCCTGCTTTCCAGTCGCGAATCCTGGCCCCATCCACCAAAGCATAACCGGGGTCATAAAAATATTCCTCCAGCGAAAACACTTTTTCTTCCAAACCGGAAGCAAAAGTTACAACTTTGAAGGTGGAACCCGGTTCATAACTTTTCCAAATGGGAAGATTTCGGTTGTAGATTGCTTGATCATAATTTTGATAATTACTGGGATTAAAAGTCGGACGCGATGCCATCGCGAGAATTTCACTCGTTTTGGGGTCCATAACCAAAGCAATGATTTCATCGGGGTTATAACGAGCTAAAGCATTATCCAAAACCCTTTCCAAGCTGATTTGAATATCCAAATCAATCGTCAAATATAAATCAAACCCCGCGGTAGGGGTAAGGTAGTGGCCGCTTAAATCGGGAATCATATTGCCATGGGCATCGGTAAAGACATTGACGGCTCCCTTTTTTCCCAACAAATAATCGTCGTAAATATATTCAAGCCCGGTAATTCCTTGATTGTCAATCCCCGTTATTCCAATAACTTGAGCAAGATAATGTTGGTAAGGATAACTTCGCACCGTATCTCCCACCAAATAAATCCCGTCCAGTCTGGCTTGTGCTACTTTTTGAGCTTGTTCGGCGGAAATTTTCTTGCCTTCCGGTTTTAGAATTTCTACCGAAACGTTTTTTTGAAGGTGAGCTTTAATTTTTTCGGGTTTTACCTTTAAAATGGAAGCTAAGACTTTGGCGGTTTTTTCAACATCTTTAACTTGTTTAGGAATCGCCACAAGCGAAGGAGCTAGTGCGCTTCCCACAATAAGGCTGCCGTTGCGATCGTAGATGTTTCCTCTTCTTGCCTCTACGGGAGCGCGCCTAAGCCATTGTTCCAGGGCCCTGGTATAGATGTCGGCTCCGCTAACAATCTTAACGAAACTTAATCGCAACAGAAGCAAACAACTTCCGATAATCATGATTAAATATATTAAAACAATGCGTTTTCGCACCCGTACTTTAATTTTATGTTCCAAAGTTTATCACCACCATAATTTATGATTAATTTGTCCCTTTTAGACTAAAGACCGCGTTCAACTATAAACACCCTTTCCCTTTTACTCTTGCATTTAAAAAGGGAGTTTGATATAATTGATTCATCTAATGGAGGTATGTCATGCCGGAAATTATCACTTTAAAAAATGAACAATTGACAGCACAAATCGCATTAAAAGGTGCAGAGTTACGCGCTTTTTCTTTTCGAAATACGCCCTTTTTGCACGATGCAAACCCTATCTATTGGAACCGCGTTGCACCCTACCTTTTTCCCAATGTCGGTGCTTTGAAAAACGGCCAGACCACAATCAACGGTCAAATATACACCTTTCCAAAACACGGGTTTTTGCGAGACCGGGAATTTGAGCTTATTTCCCAATCCGTTGAAAGTGTCGAGTTAAAATGCTCCGCAAACGAAAATACCCTTAAAATGTACCCTTTTGCTTTTACCGTAACCATTAAGTACCACTTAACTCCCCAAGGACTTTCTTGCGAAATTTTCATCAAAAACCAAACCTTAGGTAAAATAATGCCTTTTAATTTCGGTTTACATCCGGCTTTTCGCGTTCCGCTTCAGGATAATACTGCCTTCGAGGAATACCAAATTATTTTTGAAGAAAGAGAAACCGCAGAATTTCCAACCGTAGATTTAAATACCGGTTTAATCGACGAAACCAAAGTTTACCGTACCTATTCCAATCTAAAAGTTTTACAGTTAAATTATAACGATTATCAAAACGATGCTTTGATTTTTTCTGATGTCAAGAGCAAATCCTTAACCTTAAAACACCAAAAGCAGAATATCGGCATCAAGTTTTCCTTTATTCCTTTTCCAACGATTGCCATTTGGACTCCTAACCATATAAAAGCACCTTTTATTGCTTTAGAACCATGGATTGGCCAAGCCGATTCGCCCCAAAGCACTGGCGTTTTCGAAACCAAAAAAGACCTCATCTTTCTTGAACCAGATGAAGTCTTTGTAATTAAATATGTTTTGGAACCCTTTATGGATAGTTAACTGATGCGTTTAATTGCCCGCAATTTGGCGCTGTGGGAACGGCGATTAACTTGTAATTCTTGTTCAGTCGGCAGCACAGCTTTCTTATGAACCAATTCGAAATGAACTTCATACCCTGCAGGAATGAACGGCAACCCTTTCGGTAACGATAGGGTTGTTTTCTTTTTAAAAAGTTGTTTTACCAAGCGATCTTCCAAGGAATGAAAGGTTATCACCGCCAACACTCCCCCGATTTTTAACAAACTCAAGGCATCTTCCAAGGATTTTTCTAAAACGGCCAATTCTTGATTAACTTCAATCCGAAGGGCTTGAAAGATTTTTTTTGCGGGGTGTTGAGGTTTGCGCAACACCGAAGCGGGCAGTGCCTTCTTGATTATTTCCACAAGTTCAAAAGTGGTCTCAATCGGTTTTTGTTCCCGGGCTTTTACAATTATCCGGGCGATTTGAGGAGCAAAGCTTTCTTCGCCGTATTCGTAAAAAATCTTTCGCAAAGCATTTTCTGAATAATTATTTACCACTTGGTAGGCATCGAGAGCTTGTTCTTGATTCATCCGCATGTCGAGATAATGATCGTATTGATAGCTAAACCCTCGTTCCGGCGTATCAAATTGGTAACTGGAAACACCCAAATCAAATAAAATCCCGTCCACTTCGTTAACTTGTAGTTGAGCAAGGTTCTTCTTTAAGTTCACAAAATTGGCATGAATAAGGGTGAAATTATTGCCAATTGTTTGTAAGCGAACCTGGGAAGCTTTGATGGCCGCGATATCCTGATCGAAAGCATATAAATGGCCGCTTTTTAATTTTTTTTGTATTTCTTGACTATGACCTGCCCCACCTAAGGTGCAATCAACATAAATTCCTTCCGGTTTGATGTTTAAGCAAGCTATTGCTTCATTCAACATGACCGGAATATGCGTAAACTCTTTCATTTTGAAAACCTCATTTTTTTCTTTTAATCTATTATACACTAATTGTTAAAACATGCGCAAATAAAAAGAAAAACGCTCCGGTTTAGGAGCGTCTTAATCGCTTTTTGAATATCTCCAAAGCGATTTACTTGTCAAATTTGACAGTTTAATTAGTCTTTCTTTTCTTCCTTAACTTTGATTTCTTTGACCAAACGACCACTATAGTATCCACAAGTTGGACATACGCGGTGAGATAATTTAAATTCTCCGCAGTTTGGGCAAACTGTCATGCCGGGTGCCTTAATTTTGTAATGCGTACGGCGTTTTAATTTGCGTGTCTTGGAAGTACGACGTTGTTGAACAATTGCCATGATTTCCACCTCTTTTCTTATTCATTGCTGATTTCATCGTCAGGATAGGAGCCGTCAAATGTGATTCCTTGCTTAGCTAAAATTTCCTCAGCGTCCTTATGAATTACCCGAATTGGTTTGTTAATAAGGATAGCGGACCAAACGATTTCGTCGAGATTTAGGGTATTCTTTTCCAACCAGTAATAATCCTCTTCCTCTAGACGATCTTCCTCAATACCGTGCCATTCCTCAATTTCAAGATGCATGGGGTAATCTACCGGCTCTAAGGTTTTGGCACATGCAAGGACCAAATCGGCATCAATCGTAAGACTTAAATAAAAAGAATCCAAGTTTTTTCGCGTTATTGTGCCTTCGACTTTGACACCCTTGATTGCTAAAATATCATCAATCGATTCGCTTTCCTTTGTGAAATCCATTACAGAACAAAAATCATATGACTCAGGAAGTTTGCGCAATTGACCGAGTGTCCATTTCATGTGACCACGCTCCTGACTTAACTATTATACATGAAAAAATGCAATTTGTAAAGGAGATTGGTAATATTAATTTTTATTATTCTCCCTATGGAAAAGCTTAAGTTATTAAAATTAGGATATGAAAAAACCCTAAACTCATACCCTTAAAAATGAAAAAGGCCTCTTCCGACCTTTTGCTTTATCACCAATTTATTTGTAAATCATAAAATAAAATGGTGAGTAAAATGTTTAAAAATTATCACAAATGGTTAGCGGTATTACGGGAATATTTCCTGAAATGCCGTATAATTATCGCCTCGATTTTTTGGTGGCAACTGTTTTTAACGGTCTTTTTCTTCCGTTGGTTCAACTTTTTATTGTTAATTTTTTTGGCCATTATCTATATTGCCAATCAAATCGTTTGTCCTTATCAAAAATAATAACGCGGTTTATTCCCCTAAATCCGGAAACAAATCGAAATATTTTTTAATAAAATTGGCATTAGTTGCGATGTTTTGAGCACTGATTTGGTCAAGCTGATGGACAACAATCCTTTTGATATAAATTACCAAAACCAAAAACCGAAAGTAATCATAATAAAAGAGGCTTTTTTCGTTTTGATAGTACTCTTTGATGATTTGCGAAAAATCGATATTTAAATCTTGGTTCTCCACGTAGAACTTAGCCAAATCTAAACTGTTGATACCGATTTTACCATTTTCCAAACTCGTTAGGTATTTGGCTCCCCGCACAATTAAGATATGATCCAATTTGGGATTATTGTGCAAAAACGAAAAAACCACGCTTTCTTTATCTTTAATGATGGCAATGATTCGCTTCTGCAAGCGAATCATTTCGGTTTTGGCGTCCAAAATATGATGGTAATTTTCCAAGATCGGCACACTGAAATTACCCAAGGGTTTCAATTCAATACTCCGAACAAAGTGTTCCAACAGGCGAAATTTATAATCCAATTGATTAGTTAATTCATCGAATTTTGGACGAGCTGTGCTGGCATCAAGTTGCCTGGCAAACGAGGTGGCGTGATGTAACTTTTTTAGTTCCCGATACATTTGATTTGCTTTGACTTCTTTTACAATACTAGCTTCTTCTAAAAAGTCGCTGATGTATAAATAACCCCCGTCAAAACTGGTAACGAATTCTTGGTTTAGGTTTTGTTTGGGAAATAATACATTGTTGATTCCCAAATGAGCCAAAAATTGGTATTTGTCATGAGCTAATTTATTGGTAGTCTTGCAAAAATAACAGTTGCCCTGTTCGGAAAACAGCTTATACGATTTAGGCGAATAAATGTCGCTATTGATAATTTTGATGCCATACCGGTCTTCAATGAGCGGAACAACCTCGCGCATCATTTTAATCAATCCCTAGAATCATCCGTTTTCCGTCACGTGCTTGCTTTTGTTTAAGAACTTCTTCGATACTTAAGTCATACTTACTGCAAAGCACATCAAGCATTCGCTCATCCTGATAATATAAGATTTTTATTGTATCCTTTGGAGATTTGAAGGAACGCGTTACTTCTTCTTTTTCGTCTTCCGAGGGAAAATTATCAGTTTTGGACTTGATTTTTTCCGACAAGATAATATCCATTTTGGAGGTAATTCTTTCTTTTATTTCTTCGTTAATTGCTTGATTTTCGGTACTTTCTTCTGGTTCCTCTGGTTTATTTGCTTGATCATTGATTAATTCTTCTAACAATCGCTCTTCAGTTTCCAAATTTTCTGTGTTTTCGTTTACAGTCAATTCCTCATAATCCGCTTTTAAGTCATCCGTTTCGCTGGGCACTTCAATGATGTCATTCGTTTCCCTAGTCTTTTCATGATAGTTGACAATTACGTCAAAACTCGTTTCGATGCCCCGCCCCGCAACCTCATAATAATTGAAGTTGTCGCATCCGACGTCTTCAATTTCATTTTGGTCGTCCTTAAAGATTACCATAAAGGGAACTTCTTCCTTAAATTCCCATTGTTTGTCGCTTAACCCTTCCGAATCCAAATATGTCCCTTTAATTAATAATTTACCCTCCAAGGTATCGCCGTGATATTGATAATCGCTGACAGTGCTTTCAATACTGGTAACACCCAAAAGGTTGTGCAATTTAACAAAGGCATTGCAATTGATCTTTAATTCCATCTTTATCACCAATAACAATATATGACTTTTTAGATTAGATTAGACTATGCAGAAAATAAAAAAAAGCAGTTTAACTGCTTTTGAAGAAGAAAAATGTGATTTATCTGCTATTGGTTTAAAACTGTTTCAATGGTTTTGTGGATGGATTCAATTCCCTTTTTGGTTTCCGAAGAAACAAAAAGTAATTCTTCGTCAGTTATTCTTAGCGTTTCTTTTATTATCTTTTTTTGCTTGGCAATCATACTGGATTTTAGTTTATCCTGTTTAGTGGCGACTACTAGAGTTGGAATATTATAATGACGCAAATAATTTAACATCAGAAAATCATCTTCGGTCGGAGTAATTCGGGAATCGACAACCAAAAAGGCCAACCTTAGTTGGGAACGTTTATGCAAATATTCTTCGATCATTTTTCCAAACTTAATGCGTTCTTCCAGACCTCGTTTAGCGAAACCATAGCCGGGAACATCGACAAACATAAAGTGATTGTTGATATGGTAAAAGTTTAACGCTACAGTTTTCCCCGGAATACTGGAAGTGTAAGCCAATTTTTTTCGGTTACATATCGCATTGATTAAACTGCTTTTTCCGACATTGGAACGTCCCAAGAAGACAAATTCAATTCCTTCGTGTTGGGGATATTGAGCCGAATCGACTGCACTGATAAAATAAATAGCTGATTGGATAATCATTCTTTCCTCCCACTAATAATATACAAGTGGCAACAAGGGTTGCCACTTGAACATTCTAATAGTTTAATATAACATAAGCCATATTCTGTAACCTAATTTGCATTAGGCGGTAATCATTTATCTTACACTTTTTTAAAAAGTGTCCAACTGTCTCCGTTCATTTTCAGGACAGTCGTGCCCCTACCATAATTTGGGTTGCTAGCTTGTGGGGTTTACCCGTTCCATTTGCAAGTTTCCTTGCAAGAGCGTTTCTGTGGCACCTTAGGAACTAGGTCATATTTGACCCCAAGTGTCAAACTTAGACCATCGTTCGCCGTCAGCTTTCACTGCCCTAACTTATCGCTTCGTTAGGCACAAACACTACAAGCGTCTCAGCTTGTGCTAGTATGGACTTTCCTAACTAAGTTTTTTTCAACTTAGCTCGATTACCGTTATATTAAACTATTAGAAAATGATTGGTTAAATCTTTTCTTTCAAATCATCGGTAATAATGCGTGCTATTCCCAACAATCCGCTGCCAATATGGGCACCTACCGTTGGGGTAATAACCGATATTTCTACCCGTAAAGCATTTTGAGCTTTTTCTTTAATGATTTTGGCGATTTCTTCGGCTCCCTCGTAACGATTGGCATGTTGAACGATGTAAATGACATTTTTAGCATCCTTGCATGATTCAAGGGACAATTCAATCATTCGTTCTATCGCCCGCCGGTGGGTTCTAATCTTTTCGAACGGAACGATTTTGCCTTCTGGATTTATTTCCAAAATCGGTTTTATTTTGGCAAGCGTTCCAATCAATCCCGCAACCATCGTTAGGCGACCGTTTTTTACTAAATAACGCAAATCATCGACAACAAAATAAGCTTTAGTGGCATCGCGGAGTTTTGCGCATTCCGCAAAAATCCCTTCCACATCGTAATTTTTCTTAGCCAAAATTTCTGCGTAATACGCTTGATATCCTTCCATGATGCAAGCGGTACGTGTATCAAAAACATGGAAATTTATCCCTTCAAACATTTCTTTGGCGATGTTTTGCCAATTTAGTCCGTATGAACTTAAATTAAACGAAATCGGAAAGTGAATAACATCCGTACACCCTAATTCCTTATAGGCTTCAACATGTTTTTCAATTTCACTCCAGGTTGGTGCACTGGTTGTGGGAATAAAATCGGTTGCTTCGAGTCGTTGATAAAATTCATCTGCTGTAATATCAATTCCATCGATTAAGGTTTCGTTTTCGAAATGGATTGCAGTTCGAGTAATTCGAATATTATGTTCAAAAGGTGCATATTCAAGACCTGAGCTACAATCAGCGGTTATTCCAATTTTCATGTTAAACTCCTGTTTTAAATATCTAATAAATTAACTATCTTATTTCAAAGCATCTTTTCTTGATAACATTACTTTGCCTTTATCGTCAAAGCCGATAACTTTGACAATAATTTCATCTCCCTCGCGAACAACGTCCTCAACTTTGTTAACGCGTTCCTTGGCAAGATTGGAAATGTGAACTAAACCTTCATAACCTGGCCACAACTCGACAAAGGCGCCGAATTTCATGTTTTTAACTACAGTTGCTTTGTAGATTTCTCCTACTTTGGCCTCTTTGGTCAGATTTTCAATTATGCGCATGGCTTTATCGATATATTCGGTTTCCGGATGCATAATAAAGATACGACCATCTTGTTCAATATCGATTTTAACATCATTGCATTCTTTAATAATATCTTGGATAATTTTGCCCCCTGAACCGATAACGTCGCGAATTCGATCCGGATTAATCCTCATCATCTTCACTTTTGGCGCAAATGGGCTTAAGTTTGGCCGAACTTCCGCAATCGTGCCTTTCATATGTTCAAGAATTTGAAGGCGACCGAAACGCGCTTGTTCCAAGGCTTCGGCTAAAATTTGTTTGGTGATTCCGTGAATCTTGATATCCATTTGAAGAGCGGTAATTCCTTTTTCGGTTCCGGCAACCTTAAAGTCCATATCACCGAAGTGGTCTTCCAACCCTTGGATATCGGTTAGAATAGTGTACTTATCGCCGTCGCTGATTAAACCCATCGCAATTCCCGCAACCGGTGCTTTAATCGGAACTCCCGCAGCCATTAAAGCCATCGAACCCGAACAAATAGAAGCTTGCGAGGAGGAACCATTGGATTCCAAGATTTCGCTTACTACCCGAATTGTATAAGGGAATTCATCTTCCGATGGAATGACTTGAAGGAGCGCTCTTTCACCTAATGCGCCGTGACCGATTTCCCGACGTCCCGGCGAGCCATAGCGACCGACAGAACCGACAGAAAATTGCGGGAAATTGTAGTGGAACATAAACCGTTTGCTATCTTCCACTCCGAGTCCGTCTATAATTTGGAACTCGCTAATCGACCCGAGCGTTACCACCGCAAGAGATTGTGTTTGTCCTCTCGTAAAGAGAGCGGAGCCGTGGGTACGTTCAAATAAATCGACTCGCGATGACAATGGACGGATTTCGTTGACCGCGCGTCCATCCGGACGAATTTTTTCTTGCGTAATCAAACGGCGCACTTCGTTGGCAATAATAATTTCCAAGTGCATTTTTACCCATTTGATTTTTTCTTCGCGCTCGGATTCCAAATCACTTGCCCAAAGTTCCGTAAAATGTTCAACGGTTTTTTCCTCAACCGCATCCATCGCTTCACTGCGGGCTTGTTTTTCGTGCACCGATATTGCTTTTATCATTGCTTCTTTGGCAAAAGCATCAACTGCGGAAGTGATATCTTCCGGAATTTGGAAAAGTTCAACTTCCATTTTTTCTTTGCCTACTGCTTTGACGATTTCCTTTTGGAAAGCGACAAGCCGTTTAATTTCTTCATGACCAAACATTAAAGCTTCCAAAATATCTTCTTCGCTTACTTGTTTGGAACCGGCTTCAACCATGTTGATGGCATCTTCGGTACCGGCCACCGTAACATTCAAGTCAGAAGCTTCGAGTTCGGCAGTTGTCGGGTTAATGATGTATTTGCCATCCACCCGACCGACGATAACCCCGGCAATCGGTCCTTCAAAGGAAATGTTGGAAATGCATAGGGCGATGCTGGAGCCGAGCATTGCGGTTATTGGGGCGGAGAAATCAGGGTTAGCGCTCATTACCATATTGATAACTTGCACTTCATTTCTAAACCCCTCGGCAAACAACGGCCTAATAGGACGGTCAATTAACCGTGACATTAATGTTTCTTGTTCGGTTGGACGACCTTCCCTTTTCAAGAAACCGCCCGGAATTTTACCTCCGGCATATAATCTTTCTTGATAAAGAACAGTTAAAGGAAAAAAGTCGGTATCCAATTTTCCCTTACTGGCTACGGCAGCAGATAAGACGGCTGTATCGTTATAACGAACCATACACGCGCCGTTGGCTTGTTGAGCTACTTCACCAATTTCCACGATAATCTTGCGTCCATTTTGATCATATTCAAAAACATGTTTTTCCATTTTTTTATCCTCTAATCTTTTTTTAAATTTTGACAAATAATTGCAAGTAAAGAGGGCACATGTGGTGCCCTCAATGCCTATTTACGTAAACCTAATTTGGCTATTAATTCGCGATAGCGGGCAACGTCTTTCGTTCTTAAGTAGTTCAAAAGATTACGACGATGTCCAACTTTTTTCAACAAACCGCGACGCGAATGGAAATCATGATTATGAACGCTCAAGTGTTCGTTAATGCGATTGATTTCCGCCGTTAAAATCGCAATTTGAACTTCCGGTGAACCAGTGTCACCAGGAAAACGCGCAAATTCGCTAATGATTTTAGCCTTTTCGTCTTTCGTAATACAAGACATTTTCATTTCCTCCTTTATAGACTTTTCGCCAAAAACTTAGTATGACGTCGGAAGGCTTCGTCAAACCAAGTCAAGGTCGGTATTATTGTACCATATTTCTTGCTTTTTTGCAAGGTTTTTAGATTCGATTTTTTGCTTTTAAAAGTGGCGCAACAAGGCTTTTGGTAAGCTTAATATCATTTTCAATTTGGGTTTGAAATTCATAAAGATTTTTAAAAACCATTTCGTCACGCAACCAT
>DUPC01000005.1 GCA_012838545.1 Acholeplasmataceae bacterium | reverse complement strand
TTGAAGTTGGGAAGGATGCGGACATCGTAATTTGGAGTCATAATCCGTTTCATCACCTTGCTATCGCAAAACTAGTTCTTGTCGATGGTCAAATTGTCCATAAAAAATAAATAAAAAAATGTCAAAAAAGATATTGCAAAAAAGCAAGAAATATGGTACAATAGATACAGCGATTTGAAAAAACACAACAATAGGAGGTGATCACTTGATTCAGATTTACACGACACCCAGTTGTGCTTCTTGTCGAAAGGCAAAGAAGTGGTTTGATCAGTATCAAATACCATATGCAGAAAAGAACATTTTCAGTATCAAATTAAGCAAAGAAGATATCTACCGGATGTTAGAAAATAGTGAAAATGGTTTCGAGGATATTATTTCAACCAGATCAAAAGTCTTTAAAGAAAAACGCTTAGAACCGGATTTAATGAGCGTTCAAGAACTAGTAGAATTTATCATTGAAAACCCGAGCGTTCTCAAACGACCAATCATAATTAATGAAAATGAACTTCAAGTTGGCTACAACAACGAAGACATTACCATTTTTCTCCCACCTAACTTAAGAAACCGAGAATGCTTTAGTAGCTTTGACAAAGAAGAACCGATTAAATCGGAAAAGGATGATGATGAATCAATATAAGAAAGTAAGGTCTATCCCTTACTTTTTTATTTTTTTAGTCGATATTTTTGAAAAATCTATCTTTTTAGCCATGTATTATCTTGTTTTTGTTAAAAAAGTGGCTAAAACAGGCTGTTTTGGGCCTAATTTGGGATTTTAGAAGGGTTTTATCAATAAAATGTGCAAAAAATAAAAAAACCCAACAAAAGGAGATGTTGGGTTTATAGTTGCCGTTTCAAAGCGTTGTAGGCGCGTTTGATTTTGGCTTCGCTTTTTTTGTAAACAATATTGAACTCTTTTACTAATTCGATAAATTCTCGTTTTCCTAATTCGTAGGTCGAAGCTTCATATTCCAATTCATAATCAACCTCGCCTAAGTACTCGCAGCGATCGAGCGCCACTTTCCCTTTGGCATAAGGGAAGAAGATTCTGAAGGTTGATAAACTCATAAAATTAACAATTTCCTGACCTTTGATAACATCGGCTATTTCGGTGAGAATCGCCTGCGAGGGTATTGTTTTGTTGTTAATCATCTCGTCAAATTGTTCTTCCGTAATGTTTTCGGTAATCTCTTGCTTGTTATATCCTTTTTTGCGTTTCAAAGTCAATTCCAACCTGTTGTTTTCCCTACGCCGAACGCGAAGGACAATCTCCGATGCCTTTAAGGTAAAACGAGGAGTATCGAAATAGTAATTGGTTTGTAAGTTGGACGGTGCATCCAAAAATTGTTTTGCCAACCGAGTATACTCGGCTTTCGAAAGCAAAGTTTTAAATGTTACATCTAAATCTTTTGACATAAATCTACCTCGTTTAATTATTCTATTTTTAATATAACCTATTATACACATATCTATTAAAAATGCAAGTAAAAAAGTGTTTTTTGTGATAAAATTACTAAAAACGAGGTGATTGGGATGATTTTTGAATTCATTGTGGAAGAAGAAGCGATTCAAATTAAAGACTTTTTGAAAAAAAAGGAGTTCCCTAGAAACTTTAGAAGCCGCAAAAACAAAGAGCATCTTTTCTTTTTTGTCAACAATCAGGAAGTTGCCAATTATTATCAGATGAAAAAGGGCGACAAATTGGTAATAGTATCAAGCGAAAAGGATAAAAGCACTAACGTCAATTCGGTGAAAGCGGATTTTCCGATTCTTTTTGAGGACGCTTATTTTTTGATTGTAAAAAAACGTGCTGGTCTTGCCACCATTCCGACCAGGAGTCATTTCAATCAATCGCTTGCCAATTATATTAGGGCTTATTACTTAGAAAAAGGGTTAATAGCACAGATTCATTTTGTTACGCGCTTAGATTTTCCGACTTCCGGAATTGTGGTCCTTGCCAAAAACGGTTATATTCATGCCTTAATGGAAAACATTTCAATAACAAAAAAATATTTGTTGATGGTTGAAGGACTAATTGATCAAGAAGAAGGCAAAATTGATTTGCCGATTGCAAGGGATGAAAAAAGCCTTATCAAAAGGGAAGTAACACCAAAGGGACAAAGCGCCAAAACGAAGTACAGGGTTTTGGCATATGAAAAAAACCGCTCCCTTGTGGAAGCGATGCTTCTAACAGGCAGGACTCACCAATTGCGTGTCCATTTTTCCCATATTGGCCACCCGATTGTGGGGGATAAATTGTATGGTAAGGAAAATGAAGAAGGTTTAATGCTTCATAGTTACTATGTAGAGTTTGTGCATCCGATAACCAATGAGAAGCTAACCTTTAAGTCTTTTCCACATTGGTGGAAACCCCACTATCCTCAAGCATGATATGGTCAATTAAACCGTAAGTTTTGGCTTGACTTGCGTCCATATAAAAATCGCGTTCAACGTCCTGGCAAATTTTGGCAAGAGGTTGGTTGGTTAGTTCCGCCAAAAGTTCGTTAATGATTTTTTTGGTGCGGTTGATTTCTTCGGCGACTATCAAGATATCCGTAGCGGGCCCCTTAACCCCACCGAGCGGTTGGTGTATCATCATTTTGGTATGGGGCAAAGCGTAGCGTTTTCCTTTGGTTCCGCTGGCAAGCAAAAAAGCTCCCATGCTTGCGCAAAGCCCCATCCCGATAGTCACCACATCCGGTTTTATGTAACGCATGACATCAAAGATAGCGAAACCCGAAGCAACCTCTCCTCCTGGCGAGTTGATATACAAATAGATATCTTTGTCTTTGTCGACGCTTGTTAAAAAAAGCATCTGCGCAATCACGCTGCTGGCAACATTGTTGTCAATCATTCCAAAAATAAGAATGATACGGTCCTGAAGCAGACGCGAAAAGATATCGAACGATCTTTCCCCTCTGGGGGTCTGTTCAATTACGATGGGCGTTAAGTGCATATGTTCCTCCTTTATATCTTAGCCATTATAACAAACATACTAAGTCGAAAAACCCCTGAATTTGGTGGGTTTTTCGCTTTGGGCATAAACTATTACACATGCTAAACGGAAGGTTTTGGATATAATGATATTGATAGGAGGTGATTAGATGTCAAAAAGAGTAATGCCGGGTTTTGGCGATATGCAACAAATGCCTTTTTCCCCAATGTTTCAACAACAACCAACGCCTGCTTTTTTCCCACAAGGGCAATTTGAACAAATGAGCCCGTGTTGCAAGCGTCCACAATGCCCGACCATTTATAAACAATGTCCGCCGATTTGCACAATGTCTACTCAGGTCTTAGACCAATTCCATATTACCAAGCAGCCATACATTCATAATTTTCATACCGAGGTTATTCACCACCACATTACGGAAAATGAGTTTATTCCAACATTCAGCTGCAGCGAAAAACATGTGATTGGTGGGCCAAGACCGCCGTTCCGCCCGTTCGGTTTCTAATCCCTAAAACCAAAAGAAATGCTTTTTCCCTATGAAATAGCAGGGAATAGGCTTTTTAAAAAACTTTTCATTATCAAAAAAACACATTGATTAATCCAAATGTGTTATAATATGAAAAAATCAATTAATAAATCGACGATTAGGAAGAGATTCTTATCCATAAATCATAGACAGGGAGAGTAAACCGCGACTGAAAGTTTACTTCTATGGTTTTTAAGAATCGTTCACCCTATAGAGATGCTAATCCCATCCGCTTTAATCCAGCGTTACAAGGATTTGAGGTGCAGTGAAATAAAGTTTTATTTTACTGAATTAAGGTGGTACCGCGGAAAAAAAAGCTTTTCGTCCTTAAGTAAGATAATTACTTAAGGCTTTTTTTATTTTTAATTATTTTGTCAAGAAAGGAAGTAATGATATGGAATTGCATCAATTGTTACAAGAAGCTAAAGAAAAAATTGCTTTAGTCTCCACCCAAGCGGAACTCGGAGACGTTCGCGCCTTTTATTTAGGCAAAAAAAGCCCACTTCAGAAATACATGAAAAAAATGTCATCGCTTACTCCGGAAGAAAGGAAAACCTTGGGAGCCGAAATCAATGCTATTAAAGGCGAACTGGAAGATTTGGTAAACCAAAAAAGACAAGCCCTTTTGGATATGGAGATTGAAGCCCGTCTTCAAAAGGAAACCGTGGATGTCACTCTCCCGGGGCATGTTTTTCCGGTGGGTACGATGCATCCGTTGAAACAGATGATTCGCAAAGTTGAAGATATTTTCATCGGTATGGGTTACAGTATTAAAGAAGGTCCGGAAATCGAAACTGATCGGTTTAATTTCGAAATGCTCAATGTTCCGAAAGGTCACCCCGCCCGCGACATGCAAGATACTTTCTATATTTCCGAAAACTTGCTTTTGCGTACGCAAACTTCGCCTGTACAGGTAAGGACTTTGCTTGAAGCCAAAGGCAAACCGGTAAAAATCCTTTGTCCGGGTAAAGTATATCGGCGCGATGACGACGATGCCACCCACTCGCATCAATTTATGCAATTCGAAGGTTTGGTTGTCGGTCCGGATATTACAATGTCCGATTTGAAAGGCACTTTAAGCTTGTTTATCAAGAAACTCTTTGGTTCGGCCCGTGAAATTCGTTTCAAACCGTCCTATTTCCCGTTCACCGAACCAAGCGTGGAAGTCGACGTCAGTTGCTTTAAGTGTGGCGGAAAAGGCTGCCCAATGTGCAAACACACTGGTTGGATTGAAATACTCGGTGCCGGGATGGTTCACCCTAATGTGTTAAAATCCGCCAATTACGATCCGGAAAAAATGCAAGGTTTTGCCTTTGGCATCGGCATCGAACGGGTAACGATGCTTGCCCAACAAATCGACGATATCCGTCATTTCTATTTAAATGACAAAAGATTTCTCCAACAATTTGAAAGGGGGAATAAGTAATGATTGTCTCCTATAATTGGTTAAAAACCTTAGTCAAACTCGATGGTATTTCTGTAGAAGATTTGGTTCGGGATATTTCCTTGTATTCGGTTGAAGTGGAAGGAACCCATACTTTGGCTTCTGCGGAAAAGCTCGTTATCGGACATGTTTTGGAAAAAACCGCTCATCCTTCTTCCGACCATTTGTCGGTTTGTAAGGTTGATGTTGGAGATAAGGTTTTACAAATTGTGTGCGGAGCACCGAATGTAGCACAAAACCAAAAAGTCATGGTTGTTCTTCCCGGGGGAAATGTTAACGGGAATCCAATCAAGGAAACCAAAATTCGCGGTGTCGAATCTTTCGGGATGATTTGTTCCCTCCAAGAAATCGGTTTGGAAGCCAAATATATTCCCAGCGAATTTGCCAATGGCATATATGTGTTGCCTGAGAATGCGCCGGTAGGCGAAGACGCTTTAAAATACTTGGGACTTGACGATGTTTGCATCGAACTGGGACTTACACCTAACCGAATGGATTTGCTTTCCATGTGGGGAGTAGCACGCGATATTAACGCTCTCTACCAAAAAGGCTTGATACCGTTTTTGGCCAAGCCTAAGGAAAGCTCCGAAAAAGCCAGCAATTATGTGGATGTAACAATTACCACGAAGGGTTGTTACACTTACTATGCCAAAGTGATAAAAAATGTTGAGATTAAAGAATCCCCAATGTTTATTAAACAACGTTTAATTGCATCGGGTATTAGACCAATCAATAATGTTGTCGACATTACCAATTATATCCTAATGCTTTTCGGTCAGCCTTTACATGCTTTCGACCAAGTGAAATTGGGTTCGAACATTGTGGTTAGAGATGCCAAACCAAATGAAAAAATTATTTCGCTTGACAATGTGGAAAGAATCTTATCCGCAGAAGATGTTGTAATCACCGACGGAGAAAAACCGGTGGCGATTGCAGGGGTGATGGGCGGACTGGAAACCGAAGTTACTAACGAAACAAAGACAATTGTATTGGAAGGGGCAGTGTTTGAACCGCTAAGGGTAAGAGCCACTTCCAGCCGTTTGGGACTGCGCAGCGAATCGAGCGTAAGATTCGAACGGGGTGTTGATTTAAATACTACGCTTATTGCCATGGAATATGCTTGCTATTTATTGGAAAAATACGCAAGCGGAAAAGTCTTGGAAGGCTTTGCGCACGCCGGAACCGAATATAAAGCCGACAAATATTTCACTTTGAAGGGCAAAAAAGTAAGCGATTATTTGGGTGTAAAAATCAAACCGGAAGAAATCGAAAGGATTTTGAAACGTTTGGAATTCACGGTTATACGCAACAAAAATGACCTTGAAGTAAAGGTGCCAAACCGCCGGCTGGATATTAACGATGTAGTCGATATAATCGAAGAAATCGCCCGGATTTACGGTTACCACCACTTAAAAGAGACGCTTCCGGAAAGCGCCATTTACGGCGAACTAATGCCAACCCAAGTTCAGGAACGGTTAATCGAGCAAACCTTAATCAATTTGGGTTTAAATGAAACCATTACCTATTCGCTGGTATCCCCAAAAGCTAATCAAACCTTAAATTTCTTGGTAAAAGAAGATGTCGAAGAAGTAAAACTACTTCATCCGATGAGCGAAGATCAAAGTGTGCTTCGTTTTAGTTTGGTTCCTTCTTTGCTTGAAGTAGCAAAATATAATGCGGCGCGCCAAATCAGCGATTTCGCTTTCTTCGAAATCGGAAATCGTTATTACCAAAAAAACAACATGCCGATTGAAGAACGTTTGCTTGCCGGAATTTTAAGCGGTGTTCATCGGGGAAAGACTTGGGATGCTTTGCCAAACAAGACAATTGATTTCTTCTATGTCAAAGGTCTTTTGGAAAACCTTTTTGCCAAACTGGGTGTAAAAGTTACATGCGAATCTTTAAAAGATCAAGCCCAGCTGCATCCCGGACAAGCCGCGGTTCTTCTCTATCAAGGCGAACGAATCGGTTATTTGGGTGCCTTACATCCGCGGTTTGCCAAACAAAACGATTTAGAAGATACCTATGTATTTGAAATTGAACTTGACAAATTGCCGCTTAATCAGACAATGATTCAATATCAACCAATTTCCAAAGTTCCTACCGTCGAACGGGATTTGGCTTTTGTCATGGCAATTGACACTCCGGTCGGGAAAATCATCGATTCGATGCTTTCCGTTGACCAAGAATTAATCAAAGAGGTTCAAGTCTTTGATTTATATACTGGCGAAAACATCGGTGCAGATAAAAAAAGCGTGGCCTTTAGGATTGTGTTGGCACCAAAAGAAACTATGACGGAGGATAAAATCCAAAGCGTCATGGCCAGAATCATCGATCGGGTATCAAGCGGGTTTGCTTTAACCCTTCGCAAATAAAATGCATTTCGATAGGAAAAAGCAGTTGAATTTTATATAATATACTTGGATGGATAATATGTACAAATGGTTTATTAATTGGTTTATTAAAGATAAAGACAGTCAATTAAGTGCCGAAAAAAGAGCCAAAATCGGTTCTTTTGCGGGGGGGTTCGGGATTGTTTCCAATACGTTCCTTTCCATAATCAAAATGACGGTCGGACTGTTAAGCGGAAGCGTTTCAATTTTGGCTGAAGGGATTGACAACTTAACGGACGGGGCTTCGTCACTGATTACCATCATGGGTTTTCGCTGGTCCAAAGCTCCCGCCGATGAAGAGCATCCTTTCGGACACCAAAGAATCGAATACATTACAGGCTTATTGATTTCGTTTGTCATTTTGCTTGTAGCGCTTTTGATGGGATACCGCTCAGTTTTGAGAATCATTAATCCTGCAGCTTTAGAAATCAGCTATTGGACGATTTTGTTGTTGGGCTTAACTATTTTGGTTAAGTTATACCAAGGGGGTTTATATCGCTATTTAGCCAAACTAATCAATTCAAAACCCCTTAAAGCAGCTTCGACCGACAGTTTTAATGATTGTCTACGCACAGTCGCAGTAATAATCGGTACGTTCATTTATTTAATCACCAGGGAAAAAGTCAATCTGGACGGTTACTTGGGACTCTTCGTATCGATTTATATCTTTATTTCGGGAATCAAACTGTTAAAGGATACGAGTACGCCATTAATTGGCACTTTTCCTGATGACGAGATGATTAAGCGGTTGGAAAAGTGGTTTTCTTCTTATGAGGGAATCCTCGGTTTTCACGATTTGGTGGTCCACAGTTACGGACCGAACCGGATTTATGCTACCGTGCATATCGAAGTGCCGAGCACCGAAGATGTCATGAAAAGCCATGAGTTGATTGACCGAATCGAACGGGAGGTTGCCCAACACGAAGGAGTAAATTTAGTGATTCATATGGATCCGATTGACCAAAACGATGAGTTGACCAATCGCTTGTTCCAAGAAGTCAAGGATTTGATAAAAGAATTTGACAAAGTTTTGTCAATTCATGATTTCCGGGTTATTACCATGAGCGATCGCAAAAACATTGTTTTTGACGTGGTTTGTCCGCCCCAATACCGATTAACAATCAAAGAATTGAAAAGCCAAATCAAAACACTAATTATCGAACACGACCCGACATTAAACCCAATCATCCAAATAGATCAATTTTACGTACATTCCCATACCAAGGAGGATTAATATGTTACAAGTAGGTTCCAAAGCAACCCCTTTTACTTTATTCAATCAATTTAATCAGTCTGTAAGTCTTGAGGACTTTAAGGGCTTAAAAAAAGTTATCTATTTTTACCCTAAAGACGATACTCCCGGTTGCACGGTGCAAGCATGCACGTTCGGGAACCATTACGAAAAATTCAAACAAAACAACTGGATTGTAATCGGCATCAGTAAAGACTCGGTAAAATCCCATGAAAAGTTTGTTCAAAAATACAACTTGCCTTTTATCCTTTTAGCTGATCCGGATTTGGAAGTAATCAATCAATTCGGGGTGTTAAAAGAAAAAACGATGTTTGGCAAAAAAACCATGGGAGTGCGCCGTTCGACCTTTGTTTTGGACGAAAACGATGTCATTATCAAAGTGTTTGAGGATGCCAAACCAGATACCAATGCGTTAGATGTTTTAAACTTCCTAGAAGAGGTTAGTGAATGATTTATAAAAAACTTCGATTTTCCTTTCTTTTATTGCTTTGTCTTTTTATCGTGGGTTGTACGGTTGTTCCGGTTGACAATATAGACGATCCCGATGACGGCATCGACGAACCGGATGACGAATACGATAAACTTACCCTTGATGAGATAAAAGAGATTATTAAATCGAAAATTCCGGAGATTGCTCCTGATAAACTCAATCTGCCCATTGGGATAAAAGACAGCAGTGCTTCCATTTCTTGGCGTTCCAACTCGGAACAAATCAACATCATTACCGGCGAAGTGACCAAAGGGCCGGAAGACAAAGTCGTAATCTTGACTGCCCATATTAGGTTCCATGACAAAACTTACCTCATGGATATTCCGATTACCGTGAAAGGAGTTGAATTAAGGCCATTGAAAACCAAGAATTTGATTGCGGGGTATTTCTTTGATGCCAAATATTTTGCCATCACTGACGAAATGGCTTCGCAAATAGACGTTATTCATTATTCGTTTGCCACAATTGACAAAACAACCCATAAATTGAACCTTAACGGTTTATATCGCTTACCAGAAGTGCTTGCCTTGAGAGAAAAAGGGGTAAGAGTGACTCTTGCGATTGGCGGTTGGGGCGCTGACGGTTTCAGCCAAGGCGTAAGAACCCAAGAAGCCAGAGAAATCTTAATCAATTCCATCATGGAAACTATCAAGAAATATCAATTTGACGGAATCGATTTGGACTGGGAATACCCAACCAGCAAGGTGGCAGGTATTGAAGCCCATCCAAGCGATAGAGCCAATCTGACGCTCTTTGTCCAGGAATTGCGTCAAGCGATGAAAGCCTATCGTGACGATTTGTTGCTTACAATAGCGGTGATTGGCGGCGCAAGCGCATCTAGTTTCTACGATATCCCCGGCTTAGTGCCAAATATCGATTTCTTCAACATCATGACTTATGACGGCGGAACCGGTACCTCTGCCAACCACCACACCAATTTGCGATCTACCAGCAAGCAAAGCACAAGCGTGGTCAGTGCAGTCAATGTATATTTAGGCCTCGGAGTTCCCCAAGAAAAAATCGTTATTGGCGGCGCTTTCTATGGCCATCGCAAAGCTTTTACCACGGTTTTGGACGGTATTGTAGGTTCTCCTACGACCCCAAGCGGAACGCTTGATTATACTACTATCAAAAATACCATCTTAACCGATCCGTCCTATGAGTATTATTTTGACGAGGAAGCCCAAGCTCCTTATTTATCGAACGGGATCTACTTTATCAGTTATGACGATCCTACTTCGTTAACTCTAAAAGCCCAATACGCCAAAAGCAATTCCTTCGGAGGAATGATGTTTTGGGAACTTGGCAGCGATAAATCGGGCGAACTCTTAAATGCTATCTATCAAGTGATGAAAGATTAACTAACATAACCGTTGATGATTGCATCAGCGGTTTTTGGTTTCTATTGGTGTATTTCAATCAAAAAAAGCAAAATGACCAAAAATATCATTTTGCTTTTTGTTTTTTGAACATTCCCGCTGGTTTTAGCTTTTATAAAGGGTAAAACCAAAATTTGAGGAAAAGTTTGGCGGGGGGTGATCAAAATGATTAAACCTCAAAAGTTTAATAATTATTCAAACTTAACTTTTTGTTCGTATTCTGCAAGCCATTTATCCAAAACAGAAACGATTTTTTTAACTGTGCCGTCTTCAAACGGATTCAACAAATTGCCGATTTTCAACAAGTTCAAGAATGATTCGCTTCCGCCTGCACAACAAAGTTTATAATAATCTTGCCATGCCTTTTCGTGGTTTTCATGATCTTTAATCCAAAACTGATGGGCGCAAACTTGGGCTAAGGTATAATCGATGTAATAGAAAGGCGCTTGAAAGATATGGCCTTGTCTAAACCAATAACCGCCACGGTTTAAAAAATCAAGCTCGTATTGTTTATATGGAAGGTATTTCTTTTCGATATCACGCCAGGCTTGTTTTCTTTCTTCCGGCGAAGCTGCTGGGTTTTCGTAAACAAAGTGTTGAAACTCATCCACCGCTACCCCGTAAGGAATAAAAATTAAAGAATCCGCCAAGTGGGTATAATAGTATTTCTTGGTATCTTCTTTGAAGAAGAGTTCCATCCATGGCCACGCAAAAAACTCCATGCTCATGGAATGGATTTCTGCGGCTTCCAAGGTTGGCCACAAGTAATCAGGGATACCGATGTTTCGGCTAGAATATACTTGGAAAGCATGTCCGGCTTCGTGAGTTAAAACATCAACATCGCCCGAAGTGCCGTTGAAATTGGCAAAAATAAACGGCGATTGGTATTCCGGAATATATGTGCAGTAGCCGCCGCTTTCTTTTCCCGGTTTGGCATCGAGGTCGAGCAATTCTTTCGATGTCATAAAATCGAAAAATTCAGCGGTTTCTTTGCTCATTTCATGGTACATCTTTTTAGCTCGTTCCACAAGCCAAGGGCGGTCGCCTTTTGGCGTAGGGTTGCTGGAAAGAAAACTCAGCGATAAGTCGTAACTCTTCAAATCAGCAATGTTCAAACGTTTGGCTTTGGCATCTATTAACTGTTTAACTACCGGAACGACATCTTCATAGACTTGCTTGCGGTAATTGGCAACCATTTTGGCATCATAATCGGTGCGTGCCAAACGGAAATAACCGAGTTCCACATAATTTTTAAAGCCGAGTTTTTTTGCTATGGCAGTCCGAACCTTGACTAACTCGTCATAAATTTCATCAAAGGCTTTTTCGTTTTGTTCGTAAAAATCGGACACCGCTTTTTCTGCATCCCTTCTGGTATTACGGTCGGGATCTTGAAGAAACGGCCCCATTTGGGATAGGTTGTAGGTTCCGCCTTTAAATTCGATTTGCGCACTGGCTTTTAACTTGTTGTACTTGGTTACTAATTTGTTTTCTTGTTGGA
This sequence comes from Acholeplasmataceae bacterium, assembly GCA_012838545.1. GTDB lineage: Bacteria > Bacillota_I > Bacilli_A > ML615J-28 > CAG-313 > UBA1427. Next base: position 14,155 of record DUPC01000005.1, on the reverse strand, counting down.
GATCCGGGATAATTTCCGGTTTGAAAGTTTTTAATTGCACTTCAATCATTTTAAACAAGTGTTCGCCCAAGTGTTTGACGAGTTTTTCTTTGTGTGGGCTTTTTACCAAGGTTTGCAACAATTGATTTTGAAAACCTTCGTAAACAGGGTCGTTTTCGTCAAAAAAGGCTTTTTCCGCTTCATAAAAAGGGTCTTGGGTATTGATGCTGTTTCGGATGGAACAAAGCGTAGCCATTGTTTGAAAATGCGCGCGCACTTTGTTGATTTCATCGATGGCTTTAATCGGATCAACGTTTGGATTATCATCGGACAAAATCGCAACGGTTTCTTCAAACTTTTGTTTAGCTTCATCTAAATTTGGACGAACGTATTGATAGTCCTTAAATTTAATTGTAGACATTTTCTTCAACTCCTTATTTTCATTAACAATAGTATACAAAATTTTTTTCATTTTTGGGAAAATTAGGCTAATTTTTTTAATTCCTTTTTTCGACAAGAAAAAAAGTTTGCGATTTTTTTCATAAATTGATACCATCAAAAATCAGCTTGTGATATAATAGATAAGCATTTGCATAATATTTTCTTACATTGTTTTAAAGGAGGAATGAAAATGGATGCAACCATCAAAGTAACGAATTTGCGGAAGACTTTCCGTCAATCTGCCAAACAAATGAAAATCAATCATTCGAAAGATAAGATAAAGGTAGCAGTTGACGGAATCAGTTTCGAAACATTTCCCGGGGAAATCTTCGGTTTGCTTGGTCCCAACGGTGCCGGAAAAACCACAACCCTACGTTGCGTCGCCACGTTGATTCGTCCCGACTCCGGAGATATCAAGGTTAAGGGTATCGACATCTCCGACGATTTGGCCGTAAAGAAAACAATTGCTTTTTTGACAAACGAAATTCGTTTGGAAGACCAAATGACCCCAAATTACGCTTTTGATTACTATGCTCGCTTTCACGAAATGCCTCAAGAATTAATTCGGGAAAGAAGAAAAGAACTATTTGACTATTTTGGCATCAATGATTTTTCGGAGGTAAAGATTGGCGATTTATCGACGGGGATGAAACAAAAAGTTTCAATTGTGGTATCGCTTGCCCATGATCCGGATGTCATCATTTTCGATGAACCAACCAATGGTCTCGATATTCTCACCGCAAAATCCGTAACCGACTATCTTAAGGAACTTGCCCTCAAAGGCAAAACTGTTGTTATCAGCACCCATATTATGGGTTTGGTTGAAAAATTGTGCGACCGCGTCGGTATTATCATTAACGGAAAGATGGTAATGTGCGATACCGTTAAAAACGTTCGCGCTATAAGTCCGACCAATGATTTAGAAGATGTCTTTTTTGATATTTACCAAAAAGGAGGTTTGGCCGAATGAAGCACGCTTTTAATATCGTTCGCAAAGAACTCGATAAAATCTTCCGCAATCCGCGGTTAATCTTTTCTACTTTCATTTTGCCGGGTCTGTTGATATTTGTGATTTACAGTTTGTTGGGAACCACCCTGAAAACTCAGGTTCAAAAGGCAAACGAACATATAAGCATTATTAAAGTTATCAATTGTCCGGAAAGCTTCCTAGCCGCAAGAGATCTCTACCTTAGCCTTCAGGAAAACGATGAATCATATTTAAAATTGAACGCAGAGATTGACGAATTTGACTTATCCCAAAAGGATGAGAGCACCGAATTGAAAGATTATGCTGCGCGTCTTGTGGAAGAAGGGCAAATCGATGCTTTAATTGAGTTTGAGGATGATTTTGACGACAAAATTGAAACCTTTTTGGAAGCCTTTTTGAATAAAGAACAGGCTACCGCTCCCAAAATTACCATTTACACCGATACGACAATAAACAACTCATCGGTTGCTTTAAGCAAAATCAATGTTTTGTTGGGACTAATGAATTCCACCAAAATGGCAGAACTAGGCAATCCTCAAAGCATTTACAGTAATGAAACGGTTGAATTGGCCAGCGAAGAAGAAACATCCGGTCAGATGATTGGGATGTTGCTTCCGATGTTGATTACAATCTTTGTGTTTGCGGGGGGGATGTCGGTAGGAGCCGATGCGATTGCGGGGGAAAAAGAACGGGGAACCATTTCCACATTATTGATGGCGCCGATTTCCAAAAGTTATATTGTGGTCGGTAAGATAATCTCCACCATCATCATTACCGTGCTTTCTTCGTTAGGTTCCTTTATTGGGGTAATCGCTTCTTTTCCTAATGCCAAAGAATTGTTCGGCGAAGTTGGCATGATTAGTTTTGGCTTCGTTCAATACTTGCAAATATTTACGGTAATCCTATTGATTGCTTTAATTTCTACCAGTTTCTTCTTAATCGCATCAACAATTGCCAAAAGCACAAAAGAAGCAACGATGTATGCCACGCCGGTCTATATGATTGCCATGGTTACCAGTTATATTCCGATTTTTACCGACAAATTGCCAAAAGAAATAGGATCATATCTAATTCCGATTTACAATTTGATATTAGGAATTAAAGGAATTTTGCTTTCTGATTTGAAGACGCTTCATTTTGTTGCGATTGTTGGCTCAACCTTGGTATATGCTATATTGTTGTTAAGTTTGGTAAGAGTGTTATTCAAAAGCGAAAAATTGATGTTCCAAAAATAAAACAAAAACAGTCCCGTCGCGGACTGTTTTTATATATATAATTTCCTTGTTAACGATAATAATCAAAAGGCGATAAAACCGACTTTTGGGGTTCAAAGTTTCCGGTTAAAAGGTATCGGTAAATTTCTTCAACGATAACATTTGGAGTGGAGGTTCCCGAAGTCAAATAAATGGTATCGTATTGGGATAAAGCTTCAAACGGCAAGTCATCGAGGTTTTCCACTAAACAAGCATCTTGCCCGCTGAAACGTTTTGAGGTTTCCCAAAGTTTATGGGTGTTGTTGCTGGTGGTATCGCCCACCACGATAAACAACACTTTTTCCCCGCTTTCCGTGGCCTCTCCCGCAATCTTTCGCATTACTTCTTGGCGGATTTTGGTGGCATAACAGACTTTATCCATGATGACGGTTTGTGGATATTTTTCGATAACCGCTTTTTCCACCATTTCCATATCGAATTTGGACATCGTGGTTTGGTTGGTAAGAGCTATTTTGGGACTATCGATTACCAAATTATCGATATCAGTGGCTGATTCGATTAAATGGACTTTGGGGCTGATGGATAATGCTGCATCGGTTTCCGGATGGGTTGTTTTTCCCAAATAAATGATCTCATATCCTTGCGCCAAGTATTCTTTTATCATTGAAAAAGATTTGGTAACGAAAGGGCAAGTGGTATCGACAATATTTAAGCCTTTGTTTATGGCTTTTTCTTTGATTTTTTCATCGATGCCGTGAGCGGTAAAAACAACCGTTCCTTCGTTAATCATATCAATGATGGCTTCTTTATCCAAACCTTCCTCAATTATAAACCCCTGATGTTCTAAAAATTGTTTGACAAAACGGTTGTGGACCAAATTACCGACTAAATAACATGGTTTGGGGGGATTACTAATGGCTAAATCTTGCATCATGCGTAAAGCGCGCAAAACGCCAAAACAAAAACCTTGGGGCTCAATTTTAATTATTTTTGGGCTCAAAGGAATACCTCCTCAATCAATAATAGTATATCAAACTTATAAAGCAAAAGTCTTAAATAAAAGAAATTTTTTGCTTTTCCTTGAAAAAAAGTCAAAAAAAGAGTATAATAAGAAAGTGAGTATTAGGAGGTCAAAAATGATTTCAACAAGTGATTTTAAAACCGGTTTAACCATCCTGTATAATAATAACCTATATCAAATTATTGAATTCCAACATGTTAAACCAGGAAAAGGTCAAGCATTTGTCCGTTCCAAGCTTCGCAACTTAAGAACCGGCGCCATTATTGAATACTCGTTTAATGCCGGGGAAAAGATGGAACAAGCGATGATTGAGAAGAAAAAAATGCAATTTTCCTACACAACGCCCGATGAGTATTGTTTCATGGACATGGAAACATTTGAACAAGTGGAAATTCCGTCCGAACGTTTAAAATGGGAATCCAACTTTATGCTTGAAGGCATGGAAGTGGAAATCGTATGTTACGGTTCCGAAATTTTAGGCGTCAACCTTCCAGAAAAGGTAGTGTTGGAAGTTGTGGAAGCTTCACCTGCCGTAGCAGGAAATACCGCTTCCAATGCTTTAAAAGAAGTCAAAATGGAAACCGGTTTGGTTGTAAAAGTGCCGATGTTTGTCAATCAAGGCGATAAGCTGTTAATTTCCACCTTTGACGGCAAATATTCATCAAGGGCATAATTATCAAAAGAGTAATTTTAAAGGAGTAACCCGGCGGGGATACTCCTTTTTAACTTAAAAGCACGGTTGGTTTGTCGGGCGTGCTTCGCATTGCCCTTTCTTTTCGCAAAAATAACAAATTTCGTTGGTATATTTATGGTGCACAAGGGCTTGCTCGATATTGCTTAAAGTAGTTTTGGCAATTTGTTCAAGGGCTTCCTTGGTGAAATAAGCTTGATGGGAAGTAATGATGACATTTGGCAAAGAGATTAGTTGGGTGAGAATTTCGTCGCGCATTAATGCCATGGACAAATCTTCATAGAAAAAGTCTTTTTCTTCTTCGAACACATCAAGACCCGCTCCGCCGATTTGGCAGTCTCTTAATCCTTTTAGAAGCGCTTCGGAATCGATGAGTCCCCCTCGGGAAGTGTTGATGATATATACGCCCTTTTTCATTTTCCTAATTGAGTTTTCGTTGATTAAATGATAATTGGCTTTTGTCAAAGGACAATGAATAGAGATAATATCGGCTTGTTGATACAAAGTATCCAAATCGACATAATCGACCTTTAAATCGGGATTTGGAAATGGATCGTAGGCAAGAACTTTAGCCCCAAAACCTTGACATATCTTAACAAAGATTTTGCCGATTTTGCCTGTACCGATTACTCCGATGGTTTTTCCAAATAAATCAAACCCCAATAAACCGTTTAAACTGAAATTGTGATCGCGCACCCTGGTATAAGCTTTATGGATTTTTCTGTTTAGGGAGAGCAGTAGTGCCATCGCGTGTTCTGCAACCGCATTCGGCGAATAAGAGGGCACCGTTACGACGTGAATTTTTTTAAAAGCGTGTTTAAAATCGATATTGTTGTAACCGGCACATCTCATGGCAAGAAGTTTGATATTGTTTTGAACCAAAATATCAATTACGCCTTTGTCAATCGTATCATTCACAAACCCGACGACCACATCATACCCTTTAGAAAGAGGGGCGGTTTCTTTGGTTAATTTGGGTTCGAAATAATCGATGTGAAACTTGCCGTCTTGATTGAAGCGGTTAAAGAAATATTCATCATACGGTTTGGCGTCAAACATACATATTTTTATCATTATTTCCTCCTAGAATATCCCCTCATATTGTTTGCTAAATCCATTATAATATAAATCAATTAGAAAGCATACTGATTTGCAATCCAATAAAAACATTAACAGTCTCTTTTGCATAAATGCCGGTTTTGTGGTATAATTTTTTAGAAAACGTTTTTAGGAGGATTGTATGGAAAAGACAATCAAGAAAATTACCATCTTTATTTTTACCTTTATTGTAACCACTCTTCTTTTACCGGGAATAACCGTTTTTTCCGAAACGGTCGTCACCGAAACTTTGGGTGCCCGTTATTATGTGGAAGAAAACGTGGAAATCAATTATTTGCGTTCGGGAATCGTCCATGTGAAAGATAAAGCAATGAGCAGCACCGATGAATCGGGAATGTCAGCAGGGGGATCCGATGCTTCCGGCGGTAATGTTATAGCTGATCAGTATTATCCCCAAAGCGTCAATGTTCTAACCGTCCCATCGCAACTAGGCGTCAAAGTCGTCAACTGGTCTTTGTCGAACGCTTTAGGCTGGACCCTTGCCACAGTGCGCGATTTAGCAAAAGATTTTGAAAGAAACAATCCGGGTTGGAAAGTAGTGGCAGCGGTCAACGGCGATTTCTTTGACATCAGCGCCAAAGGTGCTCTTCCTTATCAATCAGGAGGCGTTACGGTATCAAACGGCGAGGTTTTTCGTCCGTTTACAAATACCGCGACGATTGGTTATACCAATAACGGAACCGAAAACTCCCTTGTGGCGCGAAAAACCTTCCAAGTTGACAAACACCAACTGGATGTTTTCGATGATAATGGAGATATAATCACCACTTTTGCCATTGACAATTTTAACGATGTGCCAAGTGTCGGAGAAACCAGTTTATATTTCACCTATCCTTATCTCGAAAATGAAGTACGAAAAGAAAAAACGCAAACTGTTCCTGCCGAAAACTCTTTTACTGTTACCAGCCCGATTCGTGGTTTGGCAATGGGAGCGAATAATTTCTACGGCAAAGGGAAAATTAATGTTGTGGGCGAAGAACTCACTTTAACCCTGGGACAATTTGCGGTAGTAACCAAGAATCCTGAACTCCAAGCTTTGTTGGACCAAGATGTTTTAATTCGCATTCAACAACCGGTTATGGGGGATTATGCGGAGTGCGATAATATTATCGGCGGCGGAGTTACGCTTGTGGCAGATGGTGAAGGATATAACCCGACCGACTTATATCGTCATCCGCGTACCATGGTGGGCCGAAAAGCCGACGGAACCTTAGTTTTTGCCACTGTCGACGGAAGACAAGTTTCCAAAAATATGTACGGAATGATTCAAGAAGAAATGGCCGCTTTAATGTTGCATTATGGCTGTGTGGAAGCATATAATTTAGATGGCGGCGGTTCCACTACCATGATTATTCGCGAAGGTAATAATTTCCGCGTGGTTAACTCTCCATCGGATGGCAGCGAACGCCGCGACGCCAACGCTTTGTTGATTGTTGTTCCGGAATTAACCATCAACATTGATAGCATTACCGACCACTCGGTTAACCTATCAATGCTTACATCCCAAAAAGAGGTTTTTATCGATAACGTTCAAGTTACCATCAACAACCAAACCTTGCCGATGGTTGACAACAAAGTGGAATTTATCAATTTAAACCCAAAACAATCCTATGAAGTAACCTTTACTTACGATTTGACATATCAGGGTTCGACGGAGGAAATGAACGGAGAACCGTTCACGATTACTACCGGAAAAACCAAACCGATTGTCAATAAATTTACATATGAATTGAAGGATAACGAATATCTGATAAGTTGGGACTATTCCGATCCCGATCAAACCCTAACCCAAGTTTTCATTAAAGTCGGAACTGAAATTGAATTCTTGAAACAAACCACCGGCAGCATCACGATGGCTAAAAGCAAAGTGGAAGGCAAAACCATTAATCTGGTTTTCAAGGGCGATTGGGATAGCGATCCAAGCGGACGTTTTGAATTTACGTATATCGCCGAAGAGGATAAGCCAATTAAGAAAGGATGTCAATTGAATGCAAGTCTTTACTACATGCAAACAATTTTAACCCTTTCCGCCATCTTAATTGTTTTTAAAAGAAAAAAATAGGGGGTTTTCCATTGTATACTGACATCACTAAAGTTTCGCAAATGGCCAAACAACATAAAAAAAATAATCCTTTCGTTATCGATACCACAAGCGGAGTGTTTATCGATGAATCCTTTGCCATCGGGTATTCCAAAACCTTTGATAATCTGGCGGATACATTAGTACCATTGCTAAAATACAATTATGGTGGTGTCAGCGGGGGAGCCAAGTTTCAAAAGAATTTCATAAGGTGGCTTTTTGGGGATGAGGAATTATCGGTTCCCCTCACCCCCTTCGCCACAATGGGGGCCACCGGAGCTCTATCCAACACTTTGGATATATATGGCAAGCCTGGAAAATCAATTTTGACAACCGATTTATTTTGGCATAATTATGAATTGATGGCTAATACTCATCAAATGCATTTAGTCACTTTTCCGTTTACGGTTGAGGGAACTTTTAACCAACAGGGCTTCAAAGAAACAATTGACAAAATTGTCGCTCGGGAAGACAGTTTAATCTTTATCCTTAATCAACCCGCTCACAATCCGACGGGGTATTCTTTAAGCAAAACCGAAATGCAAAACCTGTTGGAAATTCTGGGGTCCATTCAAAAGGAAGTCATTTTGCTTTACGATATTGCCTATCTTGATTTGGCAAAAGAAAAAAGCCATTTTGATTTGCTTTTTAACACAAAAGAAAATATCAAAGTCATCATGGCTTACAGTTTTTCGAAAAGCTTGGGCTTATACGGCTTAAGACTCGGGGCCTCTGCTTTGGTAGGGGGTACCCCTCAAGAAAGAGAATACTTTAACGAACAAAACTATTTGTTGTCTCGCACCAAATGGAACAGCCCCAATCAAGTAGCGGTAAATACTTTCAACTTGATTATGGAAAGCGAAGAAAACATCAAATCGGTAAAATCGGAAATTTCCGGGGTTAAGGAAACGCTTAAACAAAGGAGCGCTTACTTAATTAACTTTTTGAACGAAAACAATATTCCTTATTATCCGTATAGCGATGGTTTTTTCGTGACGATAAAAACAAGCAATCCGGTTGCTTTATTTGAACAATTCCGTAATCATTTGATATATCCGATTGTGGTAAACAAGGGCATAAGAATAGCTATTGCTCCGCTGCCGATGCAGGTATTGGAGGATTTGTGTCAACGGATGAAAGTAATTGATTTTTCCGTATAATTTCAAGAAAAAATTCAAGGTATTTTTTGTTTTTTGAAAGATACCTTGGAAAAAAGGCAATCTTTTCTTCTAAAAAATAGGTGATTGAAATACTTGCATTTTTATTTCAGTTATGCTATAATATTTAAGCATTAATGAGGAAGATGTGTAAATGCGGGTGTGGCGAAACTGGCAGACGCGCTAGACTTAGGATCTAGTTCCTAGGAGTGCAGGTTCGACTCCTGTCACCCGCACCATTCTCATTAATCTGTGGTCCCATGGTGTAGTGGTTAACATGCCAGTCTGTCACACTGGAGATCGCGAGTTCAAGTCTCGTTGGGACCGCCATTTCAAGAGACGCGCCCGTAGTTCAATTGGATAGAATACTTGACTACGGATCAAGGGGTTGGGGGTTCAAATCCTCTCGGGCGTGCCATTTTCTTGTAAAAAACAGTTGACAAGGTATTATAATAATGGTATAATATCCAATGTCCGAAAGAAAAGTCGGGAAATAGCTCAGTTTGGTAGAGCGCTTGGTTTGGGACCAAGATGTCGCGGGTTCAAATCCTGTTTTCCCGACCATTTTTAAGCGGGTATAGTTCAATGGTAGAACATCAGCCTTCCAAGCTGAGTATGAGGGTTCGATTCCCTTTACCCGCTCCATTCAAAAGACCAATGCTTTGATTCAAATATCAAGGCTTTTTTATTTTTATTTACCATATTGAAAGAAGGATGCATTTTTCTCGACCGAAGAGAATGGGAGCAGTAAATTCTGCTCGCTTTTTTTAAAGGTCCTTCTATATTGTTTGTTTTAGGGTTAGCAAAAAAGTGTCAATTGCAGTATTAGAATTGGGATGTGGTAAAATATACATAAATGTTAAATCGTTTCGCCATGGTGAATTATTAAATAAAAAAAGATAAAAAGTTTTTAAAAAACAGAAAGGAAAAAATATGGATAAAAAAAATAGTGCTCCTCAAAATATCGATGAATATATTGAATGCTTCCCCCCCTTTATTCAAGAAAAATTGCACCTAATGCGAAAAACAATTAAAGAAACTGCTCCAGAAGCAAGCGAAAAAATCAGCTATTCGATGCCAACTTTTTATTTATTTGGGAATTTGGTGCATTTTTCCGCAATGAAAAACCATATCGGTTTTTATCCTTCCCCAAGCGGTGTTGCCAACTTTCTTGAGGAATTAAAAGAATACCACACTTCTAAAGGTGCGATTCAGTTTCCCTATGAGAAAGAACTACCTTTGGATTTAATTCAAAAAATTGTTTTATTTCGCGTAAAAGAAAATACCGAAAAGGCATTAAGGAAGAAAAAAGGCAAATAATAAAACGAATCATTTCCAGAACATATCACGGTTAAATTTCTTGCAAGTTTTTGCCATTTGTGATATGATATTAAAAAGAAAATTAATGGGAGGAAACAAAATGGAATTAAAAGGCTCAAGAACAGAGAAAAATTTACTAACCGCATTCGCCGGAGAATCGCAAGCTCGCAATAAGTATACTTATTTTGCCAGCGTTGCTAAAAAAGAAGGATATGAACAGATTTCGGCAATCTTCTTAGAAACTGCCGAAAATGAAAAGGAACACGCAAAATTATGGTTCAAGGAACTAGGCTATCTTGGCACAACTGCCGAAAACTTAAAATCGGCTGCTGAAGGCGAACACTATGAATGGACCGAAATGTATGCGGAGTTTGCCAAAGTTGCCCATGAAGAAGGGTTCCACAGAATCGCAAAATTATTCGAAGGCGTTCTTGAAGTTGAAAAAACGCACGAAGAAAGATATCTTAAACTATTGGAAAACGTCGAAACTGCGCAAGTATTTGCCAAAGCGGGCGTCACAGTTTGGATATGCCGGAATTGCGGTCACCTGCATATTGGCGAAAGCGCTCCAAAAGCATGCCCAGTTTGCGCTCACCCTCAAGCCTTTTTTGAAGTTCGCGCAACCAACTACTAAAAAAATAACCCTCGCATTGCGATGCTTTGCGAGGGACTTTTTTATGGAGTTGTGAAAGTTGTTTTATCGTGGTACATGTAGCCGTCACGGCCATATACTTTGATAATTAATTCATATTCGGTATTTTCCGTTAAATGGGTAAGAACAGTTGATGTAACCAGTTTGAAATCGTTATCGAGCGCATTGAAGACCGCGCGAAGCTCGCCGTTTAAATATACTTCGTAAGCTTTAATAAAGAAACGATATCGATCAGGCGGTAGGTCGATGGAAAGGGTTGCGGAAGTGGATGTTATTTCGGAAAGTTGCGGATTTACATCGACAGCATTGCTTTCTAGGGTAAAGGTTTTCGATAAATTGGTGCCATCTTCAAAATACAAGGTCAATGTATAGGAGTAATCTAAATCCGGATCAATATCATTGATGACATATTGCGTGTAACTTGGAGTTGGAAAGAAAAGATAATCGCTTTCCACATGACGGTAATTGGCTTGAACTTTCATGTATTTGACATTGCGATGAAACTTATTGCTCCAACTGAAGGTCAGAGTGGCGTTTTCCGAATCGAAATTATCAACAATCGAATCAAGCAATTCTTGGTTGGAGGCTTCTTCTTTTTCCAAAGTGCGTTTGTTGTTGATTGTGAAAGTGTTGGATATTATTCCATTGGCATTGATAAGGCGAATTGTTATTTTTTCATCAGTGATATCAATGATATAACCCCGGGCATACTCTTTTGGATCCGCACCCTCGGGTTTACCTTTAATACCGCTAAAGGTTCCGTTAAGATAGGTAACTCCGAGATATGGGTCAGAAGAGGCTTTTCCGCCCCATTGATTTGCTTGATAACGGTGGGAATGATAGTGTCCCGACAAGACCAAATCTACTCCCATTTTTTCCATGGCTTTAACCAATCCCTCGTCATGGTCGGTATTGTTTAGATTGAATGGGGGATGGGTTCCCACAATAACATATTTGGTTGGGTTATTATGGATGATTCTTTCGAGCCATTGCAATTGCGCAACATGGTTGTATTTAAATTGAGTATCGATTTGGATAAATAAAGTATCGTTATGAACAAAGTAATAACTTACGCCTTTAAAACCGTCAACGCCATTTCGCGGATAATTGAATTGAGCCGCAAAAATCTTGTTTCCTATCCTTTCTGCATCATAATACTCATGATTTCCTGGAACTCCGGCAAATGGCATGTATTTTAAGCTTTCGGCTTTTTGGAAAAACTTTTCCCAATCGCCCGAATGACCGCCCCGGTCCACCCAGTCGCCGGTGGTAAAATAGAAATCAAGGTCAGGTTGGATTTCCAATGCTTTTTTGATTAAGTCTTCATTGACTTCGGCGCCGTCAAAACCATGGTAGTAGTGGTTGTCGGACATAAACAAAAATGATGTAGTATCGCCTCCGCCACTAGTGGTAAAATAATACGGATCGGAATAGGTGTCGTTTCCTTTATTTACGCGATACATATACTTGGTATTTGGGGTTAAAGAGTCAACCGTAACCCGGCAGACATTGCGCTTTTCAAAAATTTCGCCATCAACCAGTTCCGTTTCTTCAAAAGGATAACATTTTCCGGTAACTTTGGTTCCGTTGGCAAAATCAATATCGTCTGGTTTTGTATACTCTACGCTGGTACGAGCGTTTTTGGTAATATAATTAATGTTAACCATTGTCGATGTATCTTGGGCTGGGGATGTTACAATGTTCTTAACGTCAAATTCGTCCAAATCAAGGAGCGGTTCATCCGTTTCCAATTGATCTTTATCAACATCGACAACGTCGACCAGATGGTTGAAATTATCGGGTTGCTTGGTTTCAACGGGTGTAGGGGGAATGAATTTATCCTCATTTTTGTTGCAAGAAATAAGCGAAAATGAAGTTCCGATTAAGAGAAACAATAATAACAGTAAGCGTAGAATCTTCTTGTCTAGGGAATTTAAAGTCTTATACATATTTACCTCCTGTTGTTTTCTTGTTTTCTATTATACACCTTTTTAAGCAAAAACGCTTTCAAAATCATAAAAGACTTGCGAAAACGAAGATTTTGGAGTATAATATTTAAGCGAAACAGTGGGGTGAAACTATGGTACTATGTCTCGATATCGGTAATACCAATATTTCCATTGGGATTGAAATCAATAAGCAAATCGTCTCCCAATATCGCCTTGCCACAAACCCGAGTTTAACGGAAGACGAGTATGTGGTAAAATTTAAAGATATTTTAAGCCACAGCCCATATGTCAATACTCCGATTGAGGGCGTTATCATCGCTTCGGTTGTCCCGGCAATGGATGCCATCATGGAAAAAACTTTCACTAAATACTACAACCTAAAACCAATGTTTGTTGTTCCGGGCATCAAAAGCGGCATTCGGATAAAAATCGAACACCCAAAACAATTGGGAGCAGATTTACTTATCGGGGCTGTTGGTGCATATCACAAATACCGCGGAAATTTGATTATTGTGGATTTGGGAACTGCCACCAAGTTGACTGTCGTCACCGAAACAGGCGACTTTTTAGGTGGAATCATTGCCCCCGGGGTAATGAGTTCGCTGGCAAGCCTCGTCTCTTCAACCGCAAAACTCCAACACGCACCGCTTCAACGTCCTGAAAATATCATCGGTCGCGATACCGTATCTTCTATTCAAAGCGGCGCCATCTACGGCACAGCAGCCATGATTGACGGTTTAATCGCTCAACTTAAAAAAGAAATTGGAGAAGCAACGGTTATTTTAACTGGCGGTTTGGGTGATGTTTATCACCCTGTAATCGAAACACCGCACTTCTTTGAACCAAATATCCTCTTGGAAGGTTTAGTAATCATTTATTACAAGAATAAAGGATAAAAACATCATCATATACTTAAATGGTGATGAAATGAAAAACAAAAGCGAACCTTTATTGTTTATCGAAACGGTGCAAACAGAAATTAACCCCCCTAAGCAACAACTAATATTTGATAGTCGCACCAAAAAGCCAATAAAAACAAAAGAAAAGCAAGAAACAATACCCTTATTAGTAGACAATAAATTTACCAACAAAAAAACAATCAAGAAGAGTTAATTAAACATTAAGCGATACAAATCGCTTTCTTACGGAGGAATACCCAAGTGGCTGAAGGGGCTGGTCTCGAAAACCGGTAGGTCTTAACAGGACGCAGGGGTTCAAATCCCCTTTCCTCCGCCATATTAGCCCAACGGGTATGATACAATGTTTTCATACCTTTTTTTATACGCAGAAAGGGAAAATTCCCCTATCTGCACGAAATATTAAGGCCTAGTGAGTGTTGATCAAGATACTTTGACTAGGCTTTTTCTCATTTTAGCTTCAACAAAAACACAAAAGACCCTACTAAAACACGAAAGGTTCAAGAAAACGCAAAAGAAAGATATAAGCATGAATAAATGATATATGTTCGAAATTATTTTCTTATATAATCTATAAATTTGCATTAATTTATGATATAATTAATTGAATGATAAATTGTAATTTAT
>DUPC01000004.1 GCA_012838545.1 Acholeplasmataceae bacterium | reverse complement strand
CTCAAAAAAGTTTTTTATCCTGCTCCACCTGTTCTGTTCAGTTTTCAAAGACCTTGTTCGCCTATGTGCCCTTTTTGACACCGGCTTTAATATTATACTAAATTTATGTTTTTTTGTCAAGTAAATATGCTTGCTAAATATTAACATTTTGCTTCATATTGATTGTTTGTCTGTTTTATCGAAAAGCAAGCATTTTTACAAGCGACATGAAGTATTATACTCTTTTGCGATGCAATTGTCAAGAGAAGTGAGTAAGAAAAAGCGATATTTTTCAACATTTTTTAAAAAAGCAATCAATAAATATTATATCGCAAAGGTTTTACTCTTATACTAGAATTAAACTTTTTTATAAATTTTAAAAAAATTCGCATTTTTTTAGCGAATTTATTCATTTTGATGTTTCAGCTGTTTTAAAATTGTCAGGATTTCTTCCGGGAAAGAAACCAAGTAATCGGTATGGAATTTTTGCAAATCGCTCCGTTCCTTAAACCCCCAATCAACGCAAATAACCGGAAGCTCTGCATTTCGGGCAGTAAGAATGTCGACATCGGAATCGCCCACATAAAGAATCAAATCGTTGGATTTTTGTAAATCCAATTTTTTCAATGCTTCATAAACTGGTTCTGGATCAGGTTTGGTTAAACGACCAAAACGTTGACCAACAACTACCTGTATATAGGGCGAAAAATAACGCTTCACTAAAGCGACAGCCCCGGTTTGAAACTTATTGGTGACAACTGCCATTTTTACTTCCTGTTTATGACATTCTTTTATTAACTCAATTATCCCAGGATACGGTTTTGAGTAATCATTAATATGATCTTGGTAATGTTTAGTGAAAAAATTAAGACATTTTAACACCAATTCCTCTGAGGAATTATGGGGAAGCGCGCGTTCAATTAACTTTTTGATACCGTTCCCAATAAAGCTTCTAATCTCTTCTTTTGTTCGATGGGGAAAGCCAAAATTGGCAAGCGTGGCATTTACGCTATTGGTTAAGTCATCCAAAGTATTAAGAAGCGTCCCGTCAAGATCAAACAAAAGAGCAACCTTTCGTTTTTTCATTATTATCAATCCTTTTCTTTAATATAAAATGGTAACAAAAGTTACCATTGGGGTTAAAGGTTAGTATTTGCTGCGGAAGAATTCCGCAATACTTTCCAAAGATTTTACCAAGACTTCGTCCTCATCAATCTTCATATCTTCAAAAAGGGCTTCGACCATTTCCGAATGAAATTTATCATGCGCTTTTAACACATCCGTTGCACTTGGCGTAAGCTGAATCAAAACTTTGCGGCGGTCATTTTCGTCATTTGCCCGCACAACATATTTTTTTTGTACCAAGCGGTCGATTGAAGTTGTCAAAGTCCCTGTGGTAATGCGAAGTCTTTTGGCAATATTGGTCATGGTTGGATATTCAACGTTTTTCACCGCTTCTAATATATGAACCTCGTTCATTGATAATTTAATTCCGGCTTTTCTTAGTTCGGCTTCCTCAATGCTGAGAATATGGTTAAAAACATCAACCAACAATTCATTTATTAAAGCTTGTGATTTTTTCATATTCATCAATCCCGTTCTTTTATAAAACCAATTCCAAATGTGCCCGGCCCGGCATGAGCACCCACTACCGGCGTTAGTGGCATAAAGGTAATGTCCTTAATGTCAGGTCTAGCCTTTTGAATATCATCTGCAATCTCATCGGCTAAATCAATATTATTCGTGTAAACAATGAAGGCCGAAAGCTTTTTGACATTGGCAACTTCTTCTAAAAACTTTTCTTTCAAACGCTCGATTGCTTTCGGTCGCGTACGGATTTTTTCCAAGGTTTCAATTTTACCCTCCGGAGTAATCCATAGCATCGGTTTTATCTTAAACAATCCTGCCAGCAAACCCGCAGTTGAACTCAGACGCCCATTCTTAACCAAAAACTTTAAGGTGTCAACGGAAAAGTATACTTTGGTATTATCGCGAATATAGGCCAGTTCCGCTAAGATTTCCTCAA
Organism: Acholeplasmataceae bacterium; assembly: GCA_012838545.1. Taxonomy (GTDB): domain Bacteria; phylum Bacillota_I; class Bacilli_A; order ML615J-28; family CAG-313; genus UBA1427. Next base: position 20,481 of record DUPC01000004.1, on the reverse strand, counting down.
CACTAGAGCCATAACGTGCCATTTCCGCTGCAACCAGTGCCATTTTTGCTTCTGGGAAAGAAACCAATTTCGAATCGAATACATGAACCTTGATATTGTTAACCATTTGTCCCGCCAACACCGCATTCTGATAAGTTCCGCTTAAATGCGAAGAAATCGTAATGACGATAACGTCGGTATAACCATCGTTTTCCAATTCCCGATACGCTTCCCGCATCGTTCCCGTCGAAGTTTGCGAGGTTTTTAAATCAATATTGGGGTTAGTTTCAATTTGTCGGTAAAACTCCGCGGCGGTAATGTCGATATAATCGATATAATCTTTGTTGCCTAAATGAAGGTTGCTGCGAAACACCTTAATTCCATAATCGTGTTTGATATAGTCAATGCCTGAATTACCACAGACAATAACTGCAATTTTTTGTTTCATGTCTAATCCTCCTGTATTTTATTTTGATAGTCAAATAGTTTGACATACAAAATAATATCACAAAGGATTATTATTGACAAGCGAAATGATAACAAACAGGCGCGAAATTATTCGATTTCGCGCAAACCATCATGATTATGAATGGTTATTTCTCTTTGTCCGTTTTGCGAAATTAAACCTAATTCTTCAAAATAAGTAAGATTTCGGCTCAATGTCGCATTATTCATCCCCATTTGCGAAGCTAACATCCCTTTGGAAATTGGCAATCTAATCGTCTTTTCGCCTTTGCTTAAATTTAGCAACATTTGCGCAAGGCGCCATTTTGTCGATTGGTGTCTAATTTCTTCCACGCGTTTATCAACATTTTCTAACCGTTTGCTTAGTTCTTCCAAGATTTTAAAAGCAATGGTTGGGTTGTCTTTCATGATATTTTTCAAGCCACTGCCTTCAACCATGCACACAACCGTATTTTCGGTTGCCTCTGCATAATCATTCATCGGAAGATTGCTGAAGAGTGACAATTCGCCCAGGAAGTCCCCAGGACCCAAAACGCGTATTACTTGTTCATCGCCTTTTTCGGAAATTCGGCTGATTTTGATTTGTCCGCTGTTTACCACAAACAACTTATCGGTTTCATTCCCTGCTTGGTAAACATGGCTGCCTTTGGAGAACTTTTTGCTTTTTGAAATCTTTTGAACTTGTTTAAGTTCTTCTTCGGTTAAATGTTGAAAAATCGGAACAACATGTAGACAACTACTACTGGCATTCTGATTAGTGTTTTGTCGAGTTTTCATGATGTACATCCTTTTCTAGTTTTTGTTAACTTTTGAGGGGATTATGATGTTGGTTTATTACTTGTTGTTAGGGTTTGCCAAATCCCATAAATAAAGGGAAGCAACACTGGCAAAAGGCGCATAACGTTCCTTGATTTTGACAAACTCATCCTTCGTGATTTCGGAAAAACCATACAACATCCGTAACCCTCGAAAAATCGCCAAATCATTATAACTCAAAACGTTAGAACGTTCAAGAGAAAAGATCATTAACATTTCGGCAGTCCAACGGCCGATTCCTTTTAACTTAATCAATTTTTCGATTAATTCTTCATCATTTAATGCTCGGATACTTTCCAAATCAAAGGTCTTTGTTGCCACTTTTTCGGATAAATCCCTGATATAACTAGCTTTGCGAAACGACATCCCGCATTTTTGCAATTCTTCGATTGTATGCTTAACAATATTTTCGGGTTTAATTTCTCCCGCCAGGTCCTTCAACCGTTGAAAAACCGTTTGGGCGGCTTTTCCGGTAATTTGTTGGCTGATGATGGAACTAACCAAAGCGGAAAAAAGATCGGGATTGACACTTCGATAAATCATCCCTCTTTGCTCGATATAAGCACCCAATACAGGGTCTTTGGCTTTTAAATGTGCGATTTCTTTTTGTCCATAAGTAAAAAAAGGCATCAAGATTGAACTCCCTGCATGGTCATAATACGTTCCAAAGCCAATAAATAAATTTTCCTGTCAATTCCTCCCCCGTATCCGACCATTTTTCCGTTTGCACCAATAACCCGGTGACATGGAACAATTATAGCGATAGGGTTTTTATTATTGGCACCCCCAACCGCACGGCAGGCTTTTTCGTTTCCTACAAGCCTTGCAATGTCTTGGTAAGATCGGGTTTCTCCGTAAGGAATAGTTTGTAGTGTTTGCCACACCTTTTGTTGAAAAGGTGTTCCTTCTTCAAAGATAAGAGGTAAATCAAAAGCGGTCAGTTTTCCTTCGAAAAATAAGAGCATTTGCCGTTTGGCCTCAAGCAAAAGGAGAGTTGAATCGTTATCCGAAACAGGGGTTTCACCATCAACAAAATTCGCATGGGTTACAAAACCGTTTCGTTCCCCAATTTCCATAAAACCTAAAGGCGTCTTAAAAACAATTTGTTTTTTCATTGTTTTACCTGGTTTTGACCTTTCCTAAGACATTTTCCTTTGATAAACGGTGCATACAAAAGAAAAATAATGGCAATGGCCATCAACCCCAAAGTAAAGAGATGGTGAAGGCCCGGAATTTGCATCGGTAAAGGGTTTTTTACCAAAAACATGTGATTAGCACCCGGAGTAATAAACGTGTTGGCAATCCAAGCATAAATGACTAAAATAATTAAAGCCACAAGCGGGCGATAATAATCTTGAATTCGGAAACGGAACTCACTGTTTGCTAAGCGGATATATGGCAAATAAACCAACAACCAATGGACAATTAACGATTCCCATTTGTTGAAATCCAAACCATAGCCATTGAAAATCCATTCCGAATAAGCTATCGTAACAAACCCGCCTATAATACCTAACGGATAAATATAGGTATTAAGTTTATCCGCTTTGGGAAAAACGGTAAACGGAAATACAAAAGACATAATGGTGCAAAGTTCAAAAGGAATAATTTCTTTCCAAGTTTCATCCCAAAAAAATGGTTTGAAAATGTAATATTTAACAATCCTCAATAAAATCATCGCACCTGCAATACCCCAAATGAGGTATTTGTTGTATTTTCCATAACCTTTTTGCTTTAATAAGCGAACCAAAAAGCATAAGCCAATCAAAATGATTAGCGGAATTACTAACCACAAGATGTGGGCTAAACCGAATAATTGGTAATGTCTGTTTTCTCCAGCGCTATTAGGCATAAAAAAATTTAAACTAATCATAATACAAACCTCTTCATTAATTATAGCATAATTTTTTGCATTTGCCAAAAATTTATCCTGGGAAAATTTAGCCAAATGAAAACAATTTCATTAATTATTTTTTCGACAGATCGTTAATTATATGATATGATAATTGCGTAGTTTTGTTACTGTAAAAATAAAAATAAGCAATTCGCCAATATAATCTGGATAATTTGGTTCCAAAGTTTCTACCAAGCGACCTAATCGCTTGACTATTGGTATTTTATTGTTTGATGGCAGTTTGCGTTTTTTGACAAGCTGCTTGTTTAGCATGTAAAATATTGGCGAGTATAGTCATTATACTTGCTTTTTTTGTTTTACAATGCCAAAACTAACAAATCAAAAAAGAAAGGACTAGTGAAAATGGTTAAAAAGTTTTTTAAATTAGACGAACATGAAACGACCGTTTCCAAAGAGCTGTTAGCGGGCGCTACAACCTTTTTTGCGATGGTTTACATCATTTTCGTTAACCCTACGATGCTCAGTGCAACGGGCATGCCATGGGGTGCAGTTTTTCTTGCCACAATCTTTGCCACTGTGATTGGCACATTGGTCATGGCACTCTTCGCTAATGTTCCATATGCTTTGGCACCGGGAATGGGGTTAAATGCCTTTTTTACCTTCGTCGTTTGCATTCAACTCAAGTTTTCTTGGCAAGAAGCACTAGGATTGGTTTTTATTTGTGGGATTATTAACATCCTTATTACAGTGACAAAGATACGCAAAATGATTATCCGAGCCATTCCTGAAAGTTTGCAACACGCCATTGGCGGTGGAATCGGCATTTTCATCGCTTATATCGGAATAAAGAATGCGGGGTTATTGAGTTTTACCGCCGATCCAGGCCATTGGAGTCCCATCGTGCCAGGCCTTCCGTTTGACCAAACCGGAATGGTAGCCGATTCAGCCATTACTCCTTCTTTAGTAAACTTCAGCAACGTTGTTCCAATTTTAGCAACAATTGGTTTAATCATTACTATCGTCCTCTTAATTTTAAAGGTTAGAGGAGCTATTCTTATCGGTATTATCGCCACTACCCTTATTGGAGCAATGCCATTTTTTGGGGTTACTTCATTTGCAAATATGAAGTTTGATATTATTGCACCATTCAAAGAACTCCCGCAGACGTTTTTTGCAGCATTTGACGGTATTGGAACTTTATTCAATTCCGGCAGCAAAGTGCTTATTTCTTTAATGGCCATCTTTGCTTTCAGTATCACCGATACTTTTGATACAATCGGAACCTTCATCGGAACCGGCCGTCGCAGCGGCATCTTCTCCGATCAAGACCTTCAAGCCATTGAAGAACACTCCGGATTTAAAACCAAAATGGAAAAAGCTTTATTCGCTGATTCCATTGCCACTTCCGTCGGGGCACTTCTCGGTACATCCAATACCACTACTTACGTTGAAAGCTCAGCCGGTATTGAAGCAGGCGGAAAAACCGGTTTAACCAGTGTCTTTACCGCTCTATTTTTCTTCTTATGTATTTTCATTTCCCCAATTGTCGGTATCGTTCCGGCAGCGGCTACCGCGCCAGCTTTAATCGTTGTCGGCGTAATGATGCTTGCCAGCTTCAAAGAAATTGCTTGGGATCAACTTGAAGAAGCTGTTCCGGCTTTCTTTGCGGGGGTATTGATGGCCCTTGCCTACAGCATCTCCACCGGTATTGCCTTAGGTTTTATTTTCTATATTATTGTTAAGATTTGTCGTCAAAAAGCCCGTGAGATTCACCCAATTCTTTGGGTTAGTTCAGCGCTCTTTGTAATTTACTTTATATTTATGGCCTTAATTGAAACCAATATTGTTCATATCTAATTAAAAAAATCAAATGATGAATTAGCGGTGACAAACCCTAATTTATCATTTTTTTAAAAGAAAAGGAGAATTTACGATGACTAAAGAAACAAAAACAATTGGTTATTTACCTGATGAAAATCCTTCTTTTGGCAAATTATTGCTATTTGCCTTGCAACAAATACTCGTCATGTTTCCTGCAACCGTTTTGGTTGCTTTAATTACGGGCTTTCATGTCTCCACAACCATATTTGCAAGCGGACTTGCCACCGTTTGTTTCATTCTGATTACCAAAAAGCAAATACCTTTATATTACGGTTCCAGCTTTTCCTATATCACCGCCATCACTTCCATCACTTTATCGGAATCATGGGTGGAGGAGTTGGTTGCACCCAACCATTTGATTCAACAAGCGCAGTTCGGCATCGTCCTTTCCGGTCTTGTATCAATTGGTGTAGGCCTTTTGGTAAGACGGTTTTCCATGGAAAAAATCGAAAAAGTCCTTCCTCCTCAAGTCACGGGACCGATTGCGATTATTATTGGCTTATCACTAGCAGGTACAGCTTTAACAGATGCCATCAACCTTTCCCAAATTCCCGGCATAACCGAAGAAAACCAAGCACTTGCTCAAAATTTAGGATGGGTAATCGCTCTTGTGACGCTACTTGCCACGATTATGTTTTCGGTCTATGTGAAACGGAAAACATGGGGTCAAATTCCTATCCTTTTAGGCTTATTGGTAGGTTACGTGCTTTCATTGATAATCGGTTGGTTCACGGACATCAAATTCGTCCATTTCGCTTTATTGAAAGATGATTTCAACTTGTGGCAACTTCCGCACTTCACACTTCCCAAAGTATCTTGGCAAGCTGCTTTGGCCATAATGCCGATTGCGATTGCCACCATCCCGGAATCAACCGCTCATCTTTTTCAATTGGATATTTACGTCAAAAAATTGGCTGTTGAAAAGCAAACCAAAAAAGAGTACAAACTTTCGGATAAATTGGGGATAAACTTAATAGGCGACGGAATCGGCGATATGGTCAGCGGTATGATTGGAGGTCCTGCAGGAACCAATTACGGGGAAAATATCTCAACGATGGCAATTACCAAAAATTATTCAGTTATGGTGTTATTGGCAGCAGGGGTAATAACAATGATTATTTCCTTATTTACTCCGCTTTCCGCAGTTGTCTATTCACTCCCCAAAGCTGTAATAAGCGGTATTTCCATTTACTTGTTTGGGATTATCGCTTCACAAGGTGTAACTATCATGTTTGAAAAGAAAGTTAATTTGTTTGAACCGCGCAACTTAGCGATTATTTCCGTTATTTTTATCGTCGGTTTAGGCGGTTCCTATGGTTTTGCCAATGGATTAATTCCTATATTTGGCATTAATGCGCCATCTATTGCCACTGCCGCAATCCTCGGAATCTTGATAAATTTACTGTTTCTTTTTGGCGATTTTCTCTTTAAACCAGGGAAAACAGCAGAATAAAAATGCAAAATATAAAAGCTTGTTGAATCCAACAAGCTTTTTTTGCTAATCGATAAATTCCACCTCAAGATTCATTTGGGCAACTTTGCTGATGGTTTGGTAAATGGAACAATACTCACCCGCCAACTCTGCGCTCCTAATAAATCCTTCCTTTTTTTCTTTTGCATCTTGGATGGTTAACTTCAGCGTCACATACTCCAAAGTAGTAGGAACTTCTTGGCGCTTGCGTCCATCGACTTCGATTCGAGCACCGGAAAAATTCAAGCGTTTCTTTTGAACAATCGAGAGAAAAGTAGCATAAAAACAAGATGCTAAAGCGGAAAACAATAAATTATATGGTCTTAAGCCCCCTTCTTGATTGCCAATTAATAATTTGGAATTGTCAGAAACCAATTCACCTTTGAACCCATTGTTGAAATCAAGTGTAATTTTTTCCATAATAACCTTTCTCCTTTCCAAGGATTATATCATTTTTAAGGCTTCGACTACCTTAATGATATCCTCATTTATAACCAAATTTGCCCGATAGTCATAGGGCGTGGAAGAACGATTGATTATCAAAAAATATTTACCCCTAAAGTAGGAAACAAGTGCTGCTGCCGGATTCACTACCAAACTCGTACCGATTACGATTAAGCAATCCGCTTGGTAAATTAACTGGACGGCTCTTTCCAACATCCCCGTATCAAGCGGTTCTTCATATAGAACCACGTCGGGTTTGATAATACCTCCGCACGAGCATTTCGGTACGCCGCTAGCTTCCTTAATATAATTTGCATCATAAGCTTTGTCGCATTTTTGGCAATAATTACGGTGAATGCTGCCGTGGAGTTCGACCACGTTTTTGCTTCCCGCCATTTGATGAAGCCCATCAATGTTTTGGGTTATAACCCCAAGGCTCTTGCCTTTAGCTTCCAAATGGGCAATAAATTCATGTGCCTCATTCGGACGAGCCGTTAAAAACATCATTTTTTCTTTATAAAACTTGTAAAAAGCTTCCGTGTGGGTGGCAAAAAAGGAATGCGAGATGATTTCTTCCGGTTGGTAACCGCGATAAGTACCTTGTTGATAAAGGCCCCGGCTAGACCGAAAATCCGGAATACCGCTTGGCACGCTAATACCTGCTCCGGTAAAAAAGAGGATTTTATTTGTTCCTTCCAAAATCTTGGCTAATTGATTAAGCATTGCTACTCACCAATTACATTATACCACAAAAACTATTAGATAGGTTGGGTTTAATAAAAGGGAATCTATATTCCTGCTAATTCCTTTTTTGATTCAGGAATATTACGTTTTTCCAATACCATAAAAGGGATTGTTACGATTAACGCATAAACTCCTAAAATGACAATGCCAAATATTTCATATAGGAACGGAACCGGTAACCAAGAATAAAAGAGTTGTAGGATGCTGATATCTGGTGGGAAGGTGTAAAAATAATTGGCAATTGGGCTAACCGTTGAACGAAGTACGATATTAAGTCCATGCATAATTAAAGCAAGGAAAGTAAGAATCAACATCACTTTTGGCACAATTTTTAGTTTAGGACGGAAAAAACCAAGTGTGCATAAACTTATCCCCGCAACCATAATCAAGCCATGGGTAAGGTAAAAACCAAGGTTCCGTAAAAGGAAAATGTTACTGTCGGTAAAAGCCGGTTCCGGGAAAGTTATGGCCATAAAAGCGCCCAGCGGAGCCACAAAAAAAGCAAAACCCATAATCGCTTTTTTATCAAAAATGACTGATAACATTATTAAAAACATATTTATGTTGCAAAGTTGCAAAGGCAGTTCGCTCCACCAGTCAAACTTTTCAATTCTGTTGATTACCAAAAATTCCGCATCCAGCGATAAAGCGATCTTGTACAGGAAGAAAATCAGAATCAAGATACTGCACAACCAAATCATTACTTTCTTGCGCACTGTTAAACTCTTATCGCGGAATAATTTGGCTATTACTATAACCCCTATAACAATCAATGCATTGAGAATCCAAAAAACGCCGTTAAATGCCCTAATAGTCACTTGCGGCACCTCCTTTTTTCGAAATAATTTTATTAACTAAACGATTGCCCAAATCATACTTTTTCACCAAGAAATAAACCAATTCCGCGAGCAATATACCGCTGATTAAATCAACAATATAATGTTGTTTAATCAATTGCGTTGAAAGGGCAATACAGATGGAAAAGACCAGCGAAAACAATCGATACCATTTTGGTATTTCGGTTTTACCCCTAACCCCAAGGTAACAAATCCAACTGATGAAACAATGGGTGCTAGGGAACAAATTAATCGCCCGTTCAGGAGTGTCGTTTTGATAAACCACGTTGATTAGACGATGAAAGATTGTGGTATTTTCTATTGAGGGACGGGTTATGGTAGTTGGGAAAACAATATAAATAATTCCACAAACCCAATAACAAATAACGAAGGCTAAAAACCAATTCCAAAAGTGTTGCTTGGAAACTTTAGCGACGATGAAAGGTACAATGTACCACCATGGCATCGATAAAAGATAGAAAACCACAAAAAAAGGTACGATAGGAACCCTATCGTCAAAGCCTTTAATTGTTAAATCATAGGCGGGTAAATGTTTATTGATTAATTGCGACCCATAATAAATAATTATTTGGGTAAGCAATAACAAAAGCGTAGGTATTATCGCATACAAGGGGAATTTTTTTGTTGTTTTCATTTTCTTACCTTCAATTTCTACATAAAAAATTATGTTTTATTTTATCAAATTTTTTACAAAATTGCAAACAAATAGCAAAGCATAAAAAAACGCCTTACCAAAAGGCGCTTTTTATCCAACTAACGAATCAAAAAGAAAACTTTTTTACACGTTCATGGAAATCCTTGGCAAGCAGCAGCAAAGATTGGTCTTCTTTTACAGCTTTGATGAATTCCGCCAATGCTTCTACTTCCAAAGCAACGAGTTGTTTGCCTTTTTCGAAACTACCCTTTTTGGCATCGCCGACATAATGATTTGGATAATTGCTGTACCAAGTAAGGCCGGTAAAATTGTTAGGCAAATGTTTCAACCGGCCCAAAGGTTCCGTGTTACCTTCGGGTATTTGGTCCATTTTAACCAAATCAGGATGCAAGTAAAGGGTTTTGCTGGTTTCGCATTCGCATGCGTGACCATGAAGAGACGTTTCCCATAAAGCGTAACGTTTTTGAATTCTTTCTTGGCTTTGGTCACCCCGATAATAATAGACTTGGTACGGCTTTTCTTCCCATAGTTGACATTGAGCCAAATAAGGAAGCAAATAAGCATTTCCGCCATGAGCATTGAAAAGAATAATCTTTTTAAAACCATTTCGGCCAATTTCGTCCAATATTCCTTGGATTAACTCAAACAATAATTTGGGAGATATCGTAAGAGTTCCCGGAAAGCAACGGGCTTCATAGATTTGGCCAAAATAGAAAGGGGGAAACACCACCGCAGGCTCTTTTTCGGAAGCAAGCGTTGCTAATTTATGACCGTTTAAAAAGTCTGTTCCTAAAGGTAGGTGATCGCCATGACGTTCGACAACCCCAAAAGCCACTATACATACCCCGGTATCTTTTACGGCTTGCTCAAATTCTTTGGAAGTAAGGTTTTCCCAATTCATTTTTCGTTTTCTCCTATTTTGAATTGATTTTATGCGGTAATATATTTATTTCGCAATGCTTTTGCTTGATATAAGGCTATATCGGTTTCTCGGATAAAGTGTTCAATGGTGTCGGCTTCGGTTGGAATGATAGTATTAATACCGATGCTAATGGTTATCTTAAAAGATGGAAAAGGAAATGGACATTCCGGAACCTCTAGTTTCTCTACATCTTTTCTAATTCGCTCCACAATCCTTATCGCTTCTTTTTGCGTTGTTTTCTTCAAAATAATCGCAAACTCATCCCCGCCATATCGAGCAACAGAACACCCTGGGTGTTCTGATGCGGAATTCAAAACACCTCCTACACATTGCAAGCAAATATCCCCTGCTTGATGTCCGTAACGGTCATTGAGCGTTTTAAAATTGTCGATATCAATCATCAATAAGGAAAGGGGTTCTTGACTAATGAGACATTCCCACCAAGCTTCTTTAATTTTTTCTTGGAACATGTAGAAATTGTAACAACCTGTTAATGCATCGGTTTGCGACAAACGGGTTAGTTTGGCGTTAACGACCGCCGATTCCTCGATAACCTTTTTCATCTCCTGGCTTTGGCTTTGAATAATCTTTTGGTCTACAAAATCTTTTTCTTGATGATGATAACGTATGACAGAAATCGACCAAGAGAGAATTACGAACAAACTCGGATTTACGATGTTGGCAAATGCATGACCTGTTGGTGTTATAAAAAAAATAAAAACCAACAGGTAATAAAGGTGAGCAGTAACATACATCACTAATGATGTTAGCGGTTTATAAAACGGTACAGTACCGACGCCTATCAAACCAACAACATAAACCATTGCTTCACCGCCGTCCGTTAGGTCAAGCAAGGAAATCGTTGCACTCCAAAGCAAAATAAACAAACTAAAAACGACACCAAAAGCTCTAATTTTGGTTAAAGGAAGCGGATCTTGGTGACTCCATTTTTCAAATGCGAAACGCATCACAAACATAAAAGAAAGCATTAAAACATACATTATGCCATACAGTAAATCCGGGAAAACAAAGAGGGTATCGTGCTTGATATTCAAGTGGAGTGCCAACATTATAATTTCCATGATAATAAAAGCGACCGTTACATATCTTACCTTTATTATATTGTTAATGTTTAATTGCGTTAAAAAAGGTTCATAGTCCTCTTGGGTTACCTGGTTTGCAAATAGTTGCTTTATCAATTGTTTGAGCTTTGTCATCAATATCATCCCCTATACAATTAAATTGGTTTTTTTCAAAATGTTATACATTCATTTGGGCATTTATCGGTTCTTATGCCTTTGTAAACAGGCTGTCTTAAACCCCTTTTGGAAGGACATTCCCTAAAACTCCCGGCGCCAACCTTTTTTGGTTTGACCCATACGGAACCCTTTATTTTTGAAAAAGCGGGGATAGAAACTTTTTTCAACTATGGAAATAACTAAAACATAGGTATAATCAGGGTTATTGATGCCAATGGTTACCGAGCTTTGATTAGGTAAATATAGTCTTGAAATTGTCCTAAGATAAATCGGCAAGAACATCCGTTTTAAAAAGAAATCCACAAATAACAAAATCATTGTCAAGGTGGGCTTAAATCTTTAGCTAATCTTTGGTGCGTTTCCCTAACAAGGATATTCTATTTTTCTTTTTTGCAAACAATCTCTTCCCATTTATTTTTTCTTATCAAATTGAAAAAACTGATTCCTGCTGTTTGGATAATGTGCGAAAGAGCAAAAAAGGGCAACTCTTCGATTATCTAATGATGCAGTATTTTTTTCCCTTAAGGGAAGGTTAGTAACTTCTTGATTCTCTATATATATTATATCAAATCCCCCAAAAGAAACGGGGTTTAATGTACTATCAAGTTTTATTGTCAGCGGATTAGAATCATCAGAGATTGGGGTGTTTGTCTTCAATTGACAATTGACTCCTTTAGGTGTAGTAAATTTACCCTTTTCCCTCAATTTTAAACTATTTTTTCTCATCAATTTTCATGACATAGCAAATTATCCGATTCACTTCCGTAAAACCTACACGTTCGTGAAATAGACTGCTGTTGACATTGTCGAGTTCGCAGTCTGAGGCTAGTTCTTTGCAACCATTTGCTTTCGCCCAACTTTTCGCAAACTCAATCAATTTGCTACCGATTTGCTTTCTCTGGTATTCCGGTTCCACATAAATCCCTTCGAGATAGGCAACGGGGCTGAAAACAGTTCCTTCGACATAGTCATGACGAAGCGATAAACTAATAAAGGCAATAGGTGTATTGTCTTTATAATACAAATATTCATAAGGTAACCTACCGTTTTTACGTTCCATAATGAACTCTTCAACCGAGGTGTCCGGCCACAGCTTGTGGCAAAGGTTTGCCCATTCTTTTTCGTTTAATTTCTTGACTGATGTAATCATTTTTCACCTTTAATGCGCTCTTGAATAGTAACTTTTATAATATCACCCGGTTGCTTATGAATGATTTTACGGATATCTTTGCGAATGCCGATTATATGACAAGGGGTTTTCATTTTGACGAGAATACCATCATAAGGATAATCGTTAAAAGTAGCATGAACCAAAACCCTTCCTTTACCGAATTCTTGCTTTACGTCGAACGGTATTTCGATGTATGCGGCGTCGATATCGGGATTCTTCTTAATTATCGCTTCGAATGAATATTTTTTCACCTTTTTCCTCCTAGTTATGTTTTGTTTTATTGATTAACTTAATTGCTTCCAGCGGTTCAATCATGGGGGAAGTATAATGCAATTTAATCTATGGGGCATTGATATCATTAAAGCCTTGAGAAAAGACTCGCAAGCAAACCAATATCCGAAGCGGCAAATCACAAAAACTAACACCACCCCGGGCCATAAAAACCCCAGGGAGTCGCTTACTCAGCGCTTTCGGTGTGATAAACAATCCTTTGTTTCCGGAAGTTCCGCTGGACAAACCGATAACATACTCGTCATAATAATAACCCAAATAGTATTTTTGGCTTTCTTTTTCGTCGGAATATTCCTTCAGCGTATCTTTGTCCAAACAAACGGTGTTCAAATCAGAGAAGTTAACCATCATAATTTGTTTATCTATTACCGAAATTGGTAACTTCCTCATAATCAAAATTGGTTATCTTTATTTTATCATTAAAACGCCATAATGTAGATAAGAAACCGTATGGGAAATTTTGCTCACTTTGGCAAATAACCCCGCAAACATCAATAAAAACCCGATTAAGGTTATGATAATACTGGAGTTATCCCAATCTACTTTATAAATGTCTTGATAATAATAAAAAGCAGTGTGAAGAATCAATACAAAAAAGATTCTCAATCCACGCAAAAAATCCAAACTGTCATAATATTTTTTTATTTCTATTCCTCGTCAGTTAATTTATATTTACTTTAAATTTGCTTCTTATATTTTCATTATATCACACTTAATTCGTCTTGTCTAAAAATTAATAAATACTTGATTTTTTAAAAAGAAAAAAATAATACATGAAAATAAGAGTATTGGCCATAAAATAATGTGAAAAAATATATTGAAGGGGAGATTATTCCATGTTGAAAAAAGAAATCATTGCCAATGTTTTTATGATAGTTTTGGGCACCTTGATGCATTTTGCCTATCAGTTGTCAAACCAAAATCCTATTGTTGGAATGTTCGTCCCCATCAACGAAAGCGTTTGGGAACATTTGAAACTGCTGTTTTTTCCGGGATTGTTTTACTTTTTAGGGGAAACTTTTTTCCAAAAAGAAAAATTACCTCATCAATGGATTGCTTTTATTTTCTCACAATTTAAAGGTTTAATCTTTATTCCAACTTCCTTTTACACCTATACCGGAATTATCGGAAAACACTTTTTAATAATCGATATCGTTATATTTGTTTTGGCAGTTTTTTTATCCAATCGTTTAAAATATAGGCTCCTAAAAGAAAAAAGGGATTATCCGCGGTGGACTAACCCTTTTGTTGTTATGGCTGTGTTGGTTCTCATTGGTTTGTTTTGGGGATTTACTTTTTTTCCTCCCGCCCTACCATTTTTTTCTCCTTAATAATTTTGGCTTTTGTTTTTATACATCAAATTATCGATATAGTGATAAAATGCTTCCGTCGACATTTTTTGTTGAAAATCATAAACGGTGTATCCCATATCAAACTTTAATTGATATGGTTTTTTATTTTCTTGGTTGAATTGATTTGTTACCTGCCTAATGGTTTCTACGGTTTTTTCAAGTTCTAAAGGAATACTGATGTCCAAAATGAGAAAGAATTCATCTCCGCCGAAACGGGCAATAAAATCGTCTTTGCCAATGCATTTTTTGAAGATTTTTACGCTTTCTTGAAGGGCTTCATCGCCTACTTGATGTCCGAAAAAATCGTTGATTTGTTTAAACTTCGTCAAATCGATTAATACGGCAGAAAAACTTTTCCTTTCCGAACTGGTTTGAATCTTGTACCTTAAATAATTATCCAACTGTCGCCGGTTAAAAGCACCGGTTAAGTAATCGGTTTTAAGACTGCGGTCTTGAATGTTAAAATAAATAATCAGTAAAGCTATTGCCATTCCCGACCAATTGTAATTCATCCCGTAATTGAAGTATTGGACAGTAATTCCGACAAAAGGCGGAACAAAGAATAAAAGCATCGAGTAAAAATGTCTTTTCTCCATTATCGAGCGATTTTGAAAGATTAATACAAGCGAAATACCAAGCACAATAAAAGTCATAATCACCAAAACCCATAAGTATTCGCCCCGGTGGTAAACATTGAATTCATCAATCCAGTAATACCATCCGGTTTTTAAACTGATTGTGGTAAGGATAAGATTAATTAAAAAAGGAATCAAAAGAAACAATGAAACTTTCTTTAACCTATTTGCGTCCTGATAGACTTGAAGGTTGGTATACAAAATCCATATTAGAGGAGCAATCGGAGCCAGAGTATAAAGCAAATAATTGGAAACCCGATTACCCCAAAAATTAAAGGTTCCTGGCAATGTGTCAAAATACCAACAGAAGAAATCGACAATCAACAAAATGATGTTTGTCAACACTAAGGAACGGTAAAGCACATAGCTTGTAAAGATTTTTTGCGAACGGTGGTACATATTGAAATAAAGGATGATTAAGATGACAAAGGAAAAAATGGTTGAATCAAGTGTTTTTAGCGAACTCATTTAGTTCTCAATTCTACCTAAAGAAGGATTACTTGCGCAGAATCTTTTCAAGGGGTCTGCCTTTTGCCAGTTCATCAACGAGTTTGTCAAGCCAACGCACTTTTTGCATGAGAGGATCGGTTATTTCTTCCACTCGGTACCCACAAATAACTCCCGTTATTTTGGCTGCATTAGGGTTAATTATTGGCGCGTTTTCCCAAAACGTTCGGTAATCTACCTGTTGAGCGTGTTGTTCTTGAATTTCTGCTTCGCTATAACCGGTTAACCAAGTTATGATCTGGTTTACCTCTTCTTGAGTGCGATTCTTGCGCAAGGCTTTTTGGACCAACAAATCATAAATTGTCGCAAAAGGGATTCGAAATATCCGATTATTATTCATTTTCATCATCCTTTACATAATTATAAAAATATTATAATCTTTTTTAAAATTATTTAATCCTTTATGCATTTATTTTTTGTCTGATTAAGATTTTGAAAATAGGAATAACCTCTTCTTCAAACCAAGGATTTTTCCTAAACCATCCTAAATTGAGAGGTGAGGGATGAACCAAAGGGAAAAAGCGAGGTAAATATTTAAGGTGATTCTTTACCGTTAATGTTAAATTTTTTTCGCGTTTATCTTTTAAATAGAAAGCTTGGGCATAGCTACCAATTAAAACAATCGTTTTTACCTTGGGCATTTCCTCAAGCAAAAGCGGATGCCATTTTTCAGCAAACCCTTTTCGGGGAGGATTATCCCCCTTTTGGCTTTTACCAGGATAATAGAAATCCATCGGCATATGAGCGATTTTTTCCGACTCGTAAAATTCTTCTCTTGATACTCCCATCCATTCCCTTAACCTATCTCCGCTTATATCGTTCCAAACCATATTGGTTTCTTGAGCAATTCGACCGGGAGCTTGACCGACTAGGACTATTACCGCTTCCGCGCTAACCTTATATAGCGGTTCAATTCCTTGGTCGGTAAAACTTTTATTCAGGGGATCAGCCATAATGGCTTGTTTAATTTTCTCAAAAACCATTCATTTCTCTCTTCAAAGGGATTTTCCCTTTTCAAATATTAAACTGATACAAAAAATAAACTGCTTTGTTTTCCTCAATCGGTATTAAGTTGTACCGTTCAAGATCAAAAGTCGTTTTATCAACTTCTAAGAAGAAACTCAAGGCATAAAACCGAAAAGTCAATTTTCCCAGTTCCCCCGAATCAAAACACAAGTATTCGCATCCTTTAATTACCTCAAAATCATAGGTTCCGGTTACCGTCGGAATGGTCGGATCAACCTCGATTCCCGTGCGGTTCAGATATTGTTTTGAGAAATCAAACGGAGATAAGGAAAAGGTGCCGTCAGCTTTCACCTTAAGAGTACTATTTCCAATGTCATATAAAGAATACTGATATGTTCCAAACAGGATTTTATCGGTTTTGACGCGCGTATTGAAAGTATATTGGACAAAGTCGCCGTCTTTAAAGGTCAATTGATACATGTAAATTTTGTTCGGTTCCAAATCAATATCGATTTGACTAAACCACCCCTTGCTTAAGACGAGCTTTTCGTTGGATAGTTCTTCGTTCAAATCATATGACCAAAGTTTGAATTCGGTAAACTTTTCCTTTTTGCCATAATTCCAAGTCGATAAAGACATGGAGTATTCGGCTGAAGCTAGTAATTTGGTATCTTGATTCAAAACTGAACTAATTGTATATAAATCACGGGTAGTTATGCTTTTCTTATTCCACTGATAATTAACTCGATTGACTGCAAAAAAAGAATCGGTCGAATAAATCAATTCTGGCATCCGGTGAACAACACTATAGGATAAAGTCGGGATGGCATAATAATCGCTATCGACATAACCGACAATTCCTCTTTCGACTAAATCGTAAAATGCATATGCGCAATAACCGAACACTTTATCCGGCCCTGCATTATCCCCGTCCGATTCTTTGATGGAACCGTCTTTAAATTCCATTTTTAACGACCAGCCTCCCCCATCCATTATCATTTCATCAGTCTCATAATGTTCTTTTAAGTTGAACATCCCATATGTATATATCCGATTAATAAAATACTTTTCCGCTTCTTCGTCAAAGGTGGCAAAAACCTCAAAAGGGGTTTCCTCATCGTCGATTGGGTTATAAGATTTGAAACTAGCGGTGTTTGCGTCAAAGTCAAATAAATAGGTATTAGTGAAACCGCCAAAATAGTAAATGGTTTTATAGGTCAATTTCTCCAACTCAACACCTTGATATTCGATATTTGGGATGTGAATTACATCAAGATAACCGTCACTTTTACAACCAATAAGCAAAAAAACAAAAAGTAAAGTCAAAAAAAAGCAAGTTATTCTCTTCATTACAATCTCCTTTATTGATCATTTTCCTTAGATTCTGATGGTTAATACTTGCTTTTTCATTCTTTTCAGAAAAAAAAGCAACCATACAAATGAAATGATAAAAATTATCCTTTGCCAAATGCCAGAGTAATCGGATAGATATACCATTAAGAGCGATAAAAGGGTTAAGAAAAGAGCAACAACCGAATCAACCAACTGCGAAAACCGTTTCTTTTCAATAAAGATAACTGAAACTACCAAGAGGGTAAAACTAAAACCGTTAATCCAAGCAAAAACCGAATGAAGCTGTTCCTGAAGGAGGTTGTAACTAATCCCTTCCACAATCGGAGCATGGCGAAAAAAACCTGTTAAGAAAAAACTAACCCCGAAGATACTTAAAACGTATTTTTGAAAAACCCAATTTTTTAAATGTAACCAAGCTTCAATCACACAGGATAACCCAGTAACCAGGAAGCAAAGATTCATAATCCAAGCGTTAGGGGCTTTTTGGGCACCTAAGTGGCTGGTAGTATTTTTGGCAATCGCATAAGAATCGACGCTAAAGTAAGGCAAAATAAACATTGCCAGAAATAACAAAACTACCGAATAAAACATAATAAATTGGGAAAACTTTTTAATCTGTTTCAAATTAAGCAACCTCAATCCGAATTATTTAAATTGACAAGAATTTCTTGATAGCGTGTTGTTGCGAGAAGACTCGGTTTTCCTTTTTGACTAAAGGACAAGTGAGTTAACTTAGGGTGAGTCCTTTCAATGACTACTTTTTCGTCAACCAGGTTTGCTTTCAAGGCGGAAAATGCTTCCCAAAAACGCTTGTCGCTTTTAGTTTTAGGATAAAATGATAAAACATAAACGTAATAAAAAAGATTATAGGTTCGAAACGGGTATTCCACCTGCATGAAAAGCGTACCGATGCCATAATGGCAAGGACCAAGCGGCTTTTTCGTTTTCCAATGACTTAACAAAAATTCAATAGCCGCATCCAATGATTGATTATGATAAAAGGGGCTATAACGCAAAGCGTTTAAGGCTATGAGGGTGGGAAAGGGATTGGAATAAGCGGTTTCGGGACCCCTACCATAACTAAACTTGTTACATCGCCAGCCCCCGTCTTTATGGCGATTATCCATAAGGTAATGAAAAGTTTTCTGAATCCTTTCATCGTTTGCATATCCCAAACCACACAACACATTCGTCGCATGAATAGTTTGACAAGGGTAAATCATTCCTTGAGGGTATAGTTTAAACCTACCATCTTCCCGCCAAGTACTAAATATCAAATCAGCTATTTCCTGTACTAAAGGACTATCTATGTCCATTCCCAGTTCGGCCAAATACAAAGCACAATCGATGGTAGAAAACGGGGAGCCTTTCAACAGCCTCTTATCTATCGTGGTCCAATAGTCCCATCCCATATCGTAGCGATGCGAAAGGATTTCCCTTACATCTTCTTGGTATGTTTGAATTCCTTCCATTTCCCATCTCCTCTATTGCAACAGTTTAATAAGTTTTCTAATGGTTTCCAATCCTTTGACGAACACGCAGTCATAACCATTGCGATAATCTTCAACCTTGTTATCTACGAAAACATCGGGTTTTATCCCCACATTATGGTAATCAGTACCTTCATGCATATAACAGCGATGAGTACAGATACCGAAAGTTCCGCCGCCAGGAAGTTTTCCCCTAAAAGGTTGAACGTTTGAGCCGTAACTTGGGCTTCCCACGATAATTGCACGGTTTTGATATTTCATATTGGCAAGGAAGTCTTCGGCGGCACTGGCGCTAGCGGGGCCAAAAAGTATTACTACCGGTTGGGATAAAATAATCGGAAAACTGCCAAAGTGAATGGGGCTTTTCTCTTTAAAAATAGGATTTTCAAGCACAAACTTCATATATTCTTTTTTCCTAAGGACTGCTTAGATTCAATTCATCAAGTTTTCGATATTGTCCATAAGCCCGATAAGATGCTAAATGAAGCGGTGTTTTACATGGCGCTTCAGGAAAAGGACCGTTGAAAAACAATTGGGCAATAGCATTAGAATTGTTGGAATTTTTACCCGAATTGTTCCTAACATCAATAATGATTCCTTTACTGTTTTCTATTTAATTTATCTGAGAATAAAGTTCTTCTTTTATACTTGTTATAGCAAACGAAGGAATTTCGATATATGCGATCGAGTCATCGGTTATATAAATTAAATGCGATTTGGCATTTACAATATTTTTCAGCAAGGAATATTTGTATTCATGGATTTTCTCGTTTCGCACAGTTTTAATTCCTTCTCCCTTAAAAAAGGAAAAACTACCCCGGTCTGTTTCGATGGTTATTTCTTCTTTACCATTGCAACTAATAATGTAACCCAGTAACACCTGTCTGAATATGCTATCTTTTTTTCATGCCAAATGTAAGGATAAGCATATTGATTTAAAAAATTCTCGACCAAAATATTGTTTATGGTTAGTATTTCGGAAAACAATGGTATTGGGCAATTAAATGGCAATTCGCTTAAAACATGTTTTCCTTCCAGAAAAGTCGTGCCGATGGGAACTTCATAGGGTGGTTTAATCGCTTGGGGAATTTTTACATAGGTATGACCATCTTTAAGAAGGGAAATAAACCTCATCAGTTCGGCATAATATTCGAGAGGGTTCGCTTTTTCAATCACTCTGGGAAGAAATTCAAGATAGGCTTTATTCCAATTCAATTCAGGCATATCCTCCCAATAGCTAAATAATATTCTGATTCTCTCCATAAAAGGGAAAGACCCTATATTCTTTCTTCAACCGATATTTTAACCATGCTTCTTCACCTTTTAAATAAATTAAACTAATGTGAAAATTTATCCAACATTTTTTTT
>DUPC01000049.1 GCA_012838545.1 Acholeplasmataceae bacterium | reverse complement strand
GTCTAAATACTAAAAAGAATTAGAACTCCAAAAGCAATTCAATTAACTTGCTTTTTCCTTTTCTATGTTATAATTCTCTTGAGAATCCTTTCTATGTGTAATTTTGATTGCCAGTCAAATTAAAAACATAGAAAGGATTTTTTATTTTTTTTAATGAAACACCAAAATAAATGGTAAAGCGCATAAACTTCTAAAAAAGAAAATTAAAATTACCCTGTTTTTTTAGGATTTAAAAAATAATTAGAAATCTTTTATCATGCACCCCTGGGTGCTTTTTTTGTTTTTGGTTGAATAAAATGTTAAAGGTGATTGGTCTTGCGTTATTTTTTGGCTTCGCGAAAATTGGAAATTTTAATTAGTTTAATTGCTGTTGGGGGTTTGATTTTGATTGTTTCCTTTAAACTTCCTTTGGAAGAAACAGTTTCCACGCATAAGACTTTGGTTAAGGATGTAAATGCTCAAAGCGCGATTGTGATGGAAAGAAGTTCCAGAAGGGTTTTATTCGAAAAAAACATCAATAAACGTCTCCTCCCCGCCAGCATCTCCAAAATCCTTTCCACCATTACTGCTATCAAATTAATGGACCTAGACCACTACGTGGTAGTCGATTCTGCCATCCTCAAAGCAACAGGATCGAGGATATATTTGGAAGTGGGAGAAATAATCCAAATTCGGGATTTATTGTATGGGATGATGTTGCAATCGGGAAACGATGCCAGTCTCGTAGTTGCCAAAGCCTATAGCGGAGTAGAGGAAGATTTTATCATTGCCATGAATGAACTGGCACAAGAAATCGGGATGAGGAACTCGTTGTTCAACAACCCTACCGGCCTTGATGAAGGGGAATGCAATTATTCCTCCGCTTATGACATGGCCTTGTTGATGGCCTATGCGATGGAAAACCAAACGTTTAGGAAAATCACTAAAACCAAAGTCCACCGGTTTGTTACGGTGGACGGTAAAAGTTATGTCTTTTTTAATAAGCACCGTTTAATTCAAGAAGAACCTGATGTAATCGGCGGGAAAACAGGATACACCAAAAAAGCGGGACGTACCTTAGTTACGGTTTTCCAACAAGACGAAATGGAATTGATTGTAGTTACTTTTGATGCACACGGCGATTGGGAACTCCATAAAAAGCTGGCAAAAGAAGCATTTGAAAACTACCATTTAACCAAAATTATCTCGCCCTTTACTTTTCAAATGAGTACTTTTCACCTATTAACGGGAAAGACATTAAATAAACCTGTGTATTTTCCTTTAACAGCAGAAGAAGTGTTTGATATGAAACTTGGTTTACGGGAAAATAAATTTTATTTGATAATTAAAGTAAAGCAAAAAGAATATGAACTCTTTTTAGAAACTGAAGGTGATTCCGATGATTAACCGGATTTGGTTGGTTTTGCTTTTTTTAGGAATTTTAATCAGCGTTTCAACCGGTAACCTTAATACTTTAGGAAATGTAATGTTAAGCAGTGCCAAAGAGTCAATCGATATTTATTTAAAAATCGCTACAATGCTGATTTTTTGGAGCGGTATCATTCGGATTGCCATCGATTCTGGTTTGGTTAAGCGAGTTTCCCTGATCCTAATTAAACCTTTGGGTCTATTATTTCCGGAATTGCCCAGAGACTGTAAAGCGTTGGAATTGATTGCGGGGAATGTGGTATGTAATCTCTTAGGCTTAGGAACAGCTTCCACACCTTTAGGGTTAAAAGCCATGGAGGAGTTGCAAAAAACTAATTTGGTTCCTGACACTTCAACGCGTTCCATGACCACCTTTGTTTTGCTGAATGCCAGTTCCTTAACCATTTTTCCGAGTTCCCTTTTTGGCCTTCGGGCGTTATTTGGTGCAAACGACTCCTTTAAGTTAATCCTTCTCATGAGTATTACCAGTGCCTTTGCTACTATAATAGCCATTACTTGCGACCGATTATTTTACTTTTTTTCTCAGAGGAACATTAAATGATTATTTTAGTGGTTTTTATTATTCTGGTTATTTGCTTGGGTATAATCAATAAAACCAATTGTTTTAGCTCGTTTGAAACAGGAGTGGAAGAAGGTTTAAAAGCTAGTTATAAACTTTTTCCAACTTTCTTTGTGTTGTTCTTTGCCTTGAATGTGTTTTTAAAATCGGGCTTGATGAAGCTTTTGGCCACCCTTTTCACAACCACTTTTTTGGCGCCGGAATTGCTTGTGCAAATTCTTTTTCGCCCCCTCTCGGCAAACTCTTCATTAATCGTCATGACCAATATTATTCAAAAATATGGAGTCGATTCCCAAATAGCGCAAATTTCCGCTTTGATTCAAGGGTCCAGCGACACGACTTTTTATATCGTAGCGGTCTACTTTGGATCGGTAAAAATAACCAAAATCCGTTATACTTTGAAAGCAGGATTGCTTGCAGATTTGATCACCTTTTTATTTGCAACTTTAATCGGAATCGTTTTTCTTTAAGACCAAAAATGGGGGTTTTTGAGAAAGCGATTTTTTTGTTTAATAATTGGTAAAAAGGGGAAAAATTTAGTATAATATATATTAGAAGTATATAAGGTGAAATTATGGAAAGATTACAAAAACGCATAGCTCATTCGGGAGTCACTTCTCGAAGAAAGGCCGAAGAACTGATTAAAGCCGGACGTGTCAAAGTGAACGGACAAGTTATAACCGAAATGGGATACCTTGTAGGTCCTAAGGATACCGTCGAAGTTGACAGCGTGCAACTAGAAACCGAAGAAAAACGCTACTATTGTTTGAATAAACCTCGCGGAGTTATTTCCAGCGTTTCGGATGATCGGGGACGAAAAACCATCATCGATATCCTGCCGCCGGAATTAAAACAATATCGTCTTTACCCGGTGGGTAGATTAGATTACGATACCAAAGGCATCATTTTAATTACCAATGACGGAGATTTCACTAATTTAATGATTGGTCCAAACAGCGGCATCCAAAAAGAATATTTGGTACGCGTCAAAGGTATTATCAATGACATGGTGCTGGCTAAACTGGAAAAAGGTTTAAAAACCAATATAGCCGAATACTTGCCGGCCCTATGTGAAATAGAAAGCATTGACAAACGCAATCAGTCTTCACTTGTGCGCATAATTTTAACCGAGGGACAAAACCATCAAGTAAAAGAAATGTTTGAAGCCATCGGCTATCCGGTCAAACGCTTGACCAGAGTACGCTTTGGGAATATTACCATTGAGAATTTGCCGGAAGGAGCTGTTCGCAGTTTATCTATCCATGAAGTAAAACAATTGCGTGTTTTAGCAACAGAAGAAAAAATCTTAAAACGCGAACCAATACACAAATATCGAATCTATTAGGAGTGCATTATGTATCGTTTTACCTGGGAATGGGGATTGCTGGAAGGGTTGCACCAAATCAGCAATGACTTTCTAACCAAACTTTTTTTAGTGTTTACACAATTCGGCGGTGAAATATTATTAATAGCCGTTATCGGCCTTTTCTATTTTTGCCTAAACAAAGAAAAAGGCGAAAAAATTGGTTTTATCGTTTTGTTCTCTGGGGCTTTCAATGGTGTTTTAAAAGGAATGGTTAAAGCCAAAAGACCTTTCGAATACCCAGAAAAAGAACACTTGATAAAAGGTTCCGTTGGTTCAACAAATGCCACCGGTTCATCATTTCCGAGCGGACACAGCCAAAATAGCGCTAGCCTTTATTCCACTCTTTCTAAGATAGCGAAGAAGAAGTGGTTAACGATTGTCTGTATTGTCTTAATCGTAATTGTTCCCCTTTCGCGGGTCTACCTTGGGGTTCATTTCCCCGTCGATGTGATAGCAGGAGTAATTTTGGGAGTGTTGACCTCAATATTTATTATTTTTCTGTATTCATTTTTGGCAATAAAAAAAATATCGCCATTTTGGATGTATCTGGTTGCTGCGATAGGTTTAATTCCCTTCCTAATATTAACACCTCACCAAGACCTTTTTAAGGTTTATGGATTATTACTTGGTTTTGTTAGCGGACTAGCTATTGAAAAAACCTTTATCGGCTTCTCCTTGGAAGTTCCGTTATGGAAGAAGATTCTGCGAATGATTTTAGCACTAGGAATTGTCTTAGGAATAAAGGAAGGATTAAAACTGGTCTTCCCAGATAAGTTGATTTTTTCCTTATTGCGTTATTTTTTTATTACCTTCTTTGCGATAGGTGTTTATCCGCTGGTTTTAAAAAATAAATTCTTTCCTCATGGCCTCTAAGGGCTTTTCAAAATAATAGAAAGCGAGTAAGAAGATGAGTCATTTAGAAAATGTTAAACAATACATTTTGCCTGCTGATTTATTATTATCCATGTTAAGGGTTTATCGATTTCTGGGCAAAAATGAACAATACTGTTCCATTTTATGCAACAATCTAGAATTGATTAAAGAGAAGACCTTGGAAACGGATACTTATTTTTTAGCTCAATTAATTGGTTTAAACATTAATGACAATCGGATGCGTTTAATTGTTACCAAAAATTCCGAACCCCGCACAGCCGACGAAAAAGTTGTAGCAAAAATAAAAACTGTTTTAACCAGTATTCAAACCCAAGCCCAAGAATATCCTTTTAATTCGAGCGATTTACTTTCCATGGTCAATAAAATATTCGGCCGAAATTACGCCTCCTTTGATATGGAAAATTTGGTTCCGGTTGATTCCAAAGGAAAAAAAATCAACTTCACTAAAAAAGGAAAAACTCGTATTCCGTTAAAGAGCCGTCGCGTATTGTTTGACACTGTTCTGGATGATTATTATTTGATGATCGAAAAAAAGCAATTTGAACCAATATTTCTTTCGTCAATTGTCTTTGTAGAAATGGCCAATATTAAACCGTTCACCAAAGGCAATGAATTAATGCGCTTTTTGGCTTTATATTACATGATTCTGAGAAGCGGTATTCATTGCTTTTACTACCTGAGTTTCTTTGAAATCTTTTTTAAATATCAAATGGATATTCAAAACGAAGTTAATGTTGCGAGTTTGAACTATTACGAAGGTTTTATGCAAGTCTTTGGCTTAAACCGTATCTTGTTTAAAATAATCGAAGAATCTTATATTAATTTGGAAAACTTCCTAATCAATTACCAATATGATGAAAATTTACTTAAAGTCGACCATGTCGAACAAACGATTGAAAAACTGCCCGATATTTTCACCAAAGCGGATATCAAAAACTATCATCCCAACATCAGCGATTCCACAATCAATCGAGTTTTAAAAAAATTGAAATGCGATAATCGCATCCGCCCACTAGGCACCGGCCGGAGCGCCAGATGGGTTAAAATCGAAACAGAAGAGAAAGACATATCGAGGTTATTACGCTAATGCTAAATATTGACAGCAACTATCATACGCATATTTGGCTTTGTCGACATGCGATTGGCGACATTGACGATTATGTAGACCGAGCAATCGAACTGGGATATAAAGAAATCGGAATATCCGATCATGTGCCGTTAATTGATGAGATTGAGAAGAAGTTGGTTACCCGGAGGATGACTAAAGAGGAATATCGAACAATTTACTTACCCTCCCTTGCGCGTGCGAAAAAGAAATATCAAGGGAAAATTGTTTTATACTCGGCTTTAGAGGCTGAATACTTTGAGGCCATGCACGAGCTTTATCCCCAAATGCTTAATGAGGTTGATTACTTGATTTTGGGACAGCACTACTTACCATTAACGCAGGGAAGATTTTTTAGTGTCTACGACAAGATGACTCCTGCCCGGTTGGATGTTTATGCGCAAACCGTCACCAAAGCCCTTAACACCGGTTGGTTTACTATCCTTGCGCATCCGGATATTTATTTATTCAATAATCCTGACTGGAACGCTTATGCGATTAAAATTGCGGAACAGATAATCGATGCCTGCATCGCCAATGATGTTTATCTTGAAATGAATGCCAACGGAATACGTAAACGGTCCTTCCTAAATCCCGAAGGGGAAATTGTTTATCGTTATCCCCGATTGGAATTTTGGCGCTTGGTAAGAAGTAAAGGAGCCAAAGTAATAATCAACGATGATTGCCACTTGGTTGAACATCTCCATGATCAAGCAACTCTGACCGCTTACCAAATGGCAGAAGCTATTGGCATCAAATATTCCACGCGAATAACCCTTCCTACAGCAAACGAAAAAGAAAACAATGTATAATTACCTTTCAAAAGTCCTGACAATGGGCTTTTTTTATTATTTCTGATTGAAGAAGAACACCTATCCAATTTTGGGATTTAACCTTAAAAATTGGCCTAATTAGGCACCTTGTTAATCAAAATGAAATCTTATTCAATAAACTGAAGAAATGAGGAATAACGTGGTTTTTTTGGTTTCATTACATCCAAAGAGTCGACAAAAGAAGCCCAAATAAACATAGTCAGATAAGGAAAAATGAATTAGTTTATTCGACACAATTAGGCAAAATCCTGCAATAAACTACCTAATTCAACGGAAAAGAATATGTTTAACTTCCTATATTCGGTAATTCACTATATACATGTAACTTCCTATAATATATATTATGTTAACTTTCTATTTATAAAGGTAATAAGCCGATAAAATCAACTTTTTAATAAGTGTTGATAATTATAATAAATGCAGAAAAATAAATAGAAATGGTTATTTGATTTGCTTATAAAGATTCTAAATGGGTTTACTTTTCCCCACCTTAAAACTATCAATTTTTTTCTTAGTTCCCTTTATGAGATAAATTACCAATCTAGAAGCGCTCGAATTATTTTTAGCTTGATAATTCTTTTCAGGCTTTTCTGAAACGGTTTGGTTTTGCTTTATATAAACTTTTAGAAAGTATTTTTTAGTTGGATAGATCTCTTACGTTTTCGTAACCGAATATAACTCGTTTTATTTATATCCCCTTTAGGGTTTTTCCAAGAGTCAATTTTTGAATATATTATTTTTTTTATGATTCAAAAAATGGTTACCGGATTAGTTGGCCAAATTTTTGTTTTACCCAAGTTAAGCACTTCTAAAAAAAATGGGGGTGATTCTCGAATTAGCTTTTGATAATCAAGTATTATTAAAGCTTTTTTAAAAAATGAGCTTTTAACCTCTAAATCCAAAACCCCTCTATAAGCGTTCGAATGGGTAATTACCCACAAAATATTTTTTCAAACGCGCACAGAAGGGTTGTGAAAACACTGGTTTTAGGTTTCTTTCTTGGGTTATTTGCCTAATACTTTCGAACTCAGATAATCCAATTCCTAAATTACTACTTAATTCTATTTTAACCAACAGAGCCCAAAAACAGCCAAATTCCGAGTTTTTTTGCGATAAACGTTTAATTACCTTCATCGAGGACAAAGAGTTAAAATGGCCCTGTTTTGGGTTTCGCTAAAATAAAAACACCACAATCGTGGTGTTTAATCTCAGGTTGATCTAGTTTTGAAAGAATGTAATGAGGTCTTGATAAACTTGCTTTTGGATGAAAGCTTCTTCGTTCAAACATTCATGACGGGCTTTAGGATAGATAATGCCGTTTGTTTCAATTTTAAAGCGGCGATAACGTTTCAAACGTTTTTGGAGGGCTTTGCCCTTATTTGTGACTGGGTCTTGTTCCCCGCTGATTAAAAGAATTTCCACTTCTTTCGAAATTTTCTTTAGTTCCTTCTTACAATTTGCCTTAAGGAGCATTTTGGCTAAAGAATGAAAATAGTTGATGGGGAATTTCATTCCACACAAGGGATTATTGTCATAAGCAATTACCGTCATTTTGTCGGTCGATAACCAACCGTGCCTTGGATAATCATTTTGAAACCTTTTGTCAAAAGCACCTAAGGTCAAGCGATGAAGCATTTGTGAAGTAGCGGTAGGTTCTTGGAACCACATCATAATCTTGGTTAATATTTTCAAAAACCAATACCTTGACGAGCCAATATCGGCACCGGATAAAACTACTTTTTGGAAATCATTCGGAAATAACTCAATATACCTTTCGGCAGCCATCGCCCCCATACTGTGAGAAAAGAGGAAACGGGGTAGATCCGGATAAATCTCTAAAGTTTCATCATATACAAGTTTCATTCCATTGATAATTGCTTTCATAAAGTCGCTTTCGCGGATAATACCTATTTCGCTAGGATTATCAGCGCTTTCTCCATGGGCAATATGGTCATGCCCAACTACGTAGAAACCTTGATCCGCTAAGTAGGAAGCGAAGTTGTCGTACCGCAAAATATGTTCTGCCATCCCGTGTGACAAATGAATTACGGCTTTAGGTTCGGTTTCTGAATAACACCAATGATAAACAACCAAATTGGTTTTATCATCGTATTTCATACTCAATCGCCTACGCATCGAAATCTCACCTCTTCTTCTTTCTTTTTCACTTTAAAAGGCTGGTTCCGATTTTCGGCTTTTGAATTTTAAAGTTATCCGCAATTGTTTGTGCAACGCAGCCTAAGCTTTTTTGGGTTGGCAAAACTTCCGGTTGCCAATTATTGGCATAAATTAAAAGCGGAACATATTCGCGCGTATGGTCGGTTCCCTGGTGAATCGGATCGTTCCCGTGGTCGGCTACCACCATCAACAAGCAATCGTCCTCCATCTTGGAAATAAATGTGCCAAGTTGAGCGTCAAATTCTTCGATCGCTTTCGCATAGCCATCAACATCACGGCGATGTCCGTATAAGGCATCGAAATCGACAAGATTGGTAAAACACAAACCGGTAAAGTCTTTTTCAAGCATTGCAATAGTCGTTTCCATGCCGTGGCGATTGCTTTTGGTACGATAAAATTCGGTAATGCCTTCGCCATCAAAAATATCGTTTATTTTTCCGATGGCAATGACATCAAAGCCGGCTTCTTTCAAATAATCCATCGTCGTTTTCGCAAACGGCTTAACCGCATAATCATGGCGATTAGTTGTCCTGGTGAAATTCGAGGCATTGGTTCCGACATAAGGACGGGCGATAATCCGACCAACCATCCATTTCGGATTTTCCATCGTAATCTTTCTAGCATATTCGCAAATGGAATATAATTCCGGTAAAGGTATTATTTCTTCATGCGCAGCGATTTGCAAAACCGAATCAGCGGAAGTATAAACGATTAACGCACCGGTTCGCATTTGTTCTTCCCCGAGTTCTTTGATAATTTCGGTGCCGCTGGCGCTGATGTTGCCGATAACGGGGCGTTTGCAGAAAGAAGAAAGTTTGTCAATTAACTCCTGCGGGAAACCAGTTTCCGTAAAGGAAGGGAAAGGGGTCAGTACTTCCAAGCCCATTAGTTCGAAATGTCCGGTCAAAGTGTCTTTGCCGACACTGATTTCCTGCAACTTCGTAACAGTAGCTTTTGGGGGAGTTACCTTTTTAATGCGATCGCTGGGACAGATGTGGCCAATGCCGAGCGACTCTAAAACGGGAATCTTAAATGATGTTGCATATTGGGCAATATGTCCCAAAGTATTGGCACCGGCATCGTCGTACTTTTCTGCATCCGGCAAAGCACCGACTCCCAATGAATCCGCAACTATCACAAAAATCCTTCGATATGGAAAATTATTCATTTTTTCTCCTTTCGCGCGGATGCGCTTCCTGGTAAATTTCTTTAATTTTTTTCATATTCAAATGGGTATAGATTTGCGTGGTCGCAATATCTTCGTGCCCCAATAATTCTTGTATCAACCTTAAATCGGTCCCAGCTTCCAATAAATGCGTCGCAAAAGAATGACGCAAAGTATGAGGTGACACTTCTTTGGTGATTCCCGCTTCTCGACATGCAATCCGAAGGATTTTAAAGAAACCTTGTCTGGTCATTGCTTGTCCGCGATTATTCAAAAACAAAAAGCCAGGATCTTTTAAAGTCTTAATTAATTTTGGTCTGGTATTGATAATATATTCCCTCAACAATTTTATGGCATAATCATTGACCGGAACAATGCGTTCTTTTTGGCCTTTTCCCACCAATTTAATAATTTTGCTGGTTAAATGCAAATTGCTCAACTTCAAGGAAAGCAGTTCGGATACGCGTAGCCCCGTTGCATACAATAACTCCATCATGGCCAGGTTCCTTTCTTGATAAACGCTATCCTTTCCCAGGTAGTCCAAAAGCGCAGCAACTTCTTCGATTGATAATACAACCGGTAATTTTTTGTCTACTTTGGGACAAGCCACCAGGGAAGCCACATTGGTTTTCACCAGGCGTTCCAAATACAAAAACTTGTGGAAGGATTTTATACTGGAAAGATAGCGACTTATCGAACTTGAAGTATATCCTTTTTTCTTCAACTGTCCGATGAACAAAGTGATGTCGTCTGCTTTAATTAAATTGACATCGTCAATTAGTTTTTTGTTGATGAAATCTAAATAAAAGGAAACGTCGCTGAGATAAGAATCGGTCGTGTTGGGTCTCATCATTTTTTCGCTTTGTAAATAATAGCGCCATTCTCGAAGTAAATTTTGATAATACTCAGTCATAGAAAAACCACCTTTCTTAAGGGGTAATTATTTGTTTAACGGATAAAGCCATGATAAAACTGTAAATAACGATTACGATACTGGCCAGCAATAAACGGTTTAGATAACTGTTTAAATTAATTTCTGCTTTTTCATTTGTGAACTTCAGTCGATAAAAACTTATTAGGACCGAAAAATAAGCGATATAAAGCGTTAACGGAATTAAAAGGATAAATTGCCAAAGAAGCAGTTTAAAGAAGGAATATGCCCCAAATAGGGCTTCAGCTTTGAGGATAAACCCTAAGGTTACCCCTAGGATGAAACCTTTTCCAAAAAGAAGCGCGTAACTGCCCAAAAAGCCCAATGGGATTAAACCCATAAACCAAAGGGCGACAATTAACCAATAATGTTGACTAAAGGTAAGGAAAAAAACTTTTAAACGCGATTTGTCAATCGTTTTAATCGCAAGGGGGATTGTCCGATATTCCGAGGTTGCCAAAAAGCCGCTTATTAAACCTCCCAAAAGGAAGACAATAAGCGAAAACAACAATTTCCGATTTACGGGAAGGTTAACCTTTTGAAACAATTCCCCCAACCACCTTTAAATCAATTTCCTCAAGACATAATTAGCTAGGAAGTGGTATTCTGGGTTGAGCATCAGGTAATCGTTTTCGATGCGTAAGTAACCTTGTTCTATTAAGTCTTTGCTTTGAGGAAAGATCCTAAGAAATTCCTCGCCGTATTTGGAGCGAAAAACCTCAAGCGAAATTCCCTTAGTTTTCCTAAGACCCAACATTACTTCTTCTTTCATCTGATCCGGTTTGGATAATTTTACTTCCTCCTCGCGACCGATTATGCCTTGGTCTAAGAGGGCGAAATATTGATCCAAATTGCTTACGGTTTTCCACCGAACATCGTTCAGATATGAACTGCTGCCTGCCCCAATTCCTAAATATCTTTCGTTATTCCAATATATGAGATTATGAAGCGATTCATAACCGGCACGGGCAAAGTTGCTTGTCTCATAGTGGTTAAAACCATGGCAGGTTAATGTTTCTTTGATTAGTTGATAAATGTTCGCTTCTAGGTCTTCGTCAATCGGCTTAAATTGATCATTTAAGTATTGGTGATACAGAAGGGTCCGTTCTTCCAGAATAAGGGAATAGCACGACATGTGGGTTGGCTCAAGCGATAAAAACAATTCCAAATCTTCTTTTACCGATTCAAGATCCATGCCGGGAATACCGAACATCAAATCCAAATTGAAGTTAGTAAAACCAGCTTTTTTCAACATGTCAATCTGTTTCGCAAGATCCGAAAAAACACTTTTGCGTTTTAAGACTTGATGGGCCAGCGGATTAAAACTTTGGACGCCAATGCTTAAACGCGAAACATGGTGATGTTTGCATAAATCGATAAATTCACTTGTTAAATCTTCCGGATTGGCTTCGATGGTAAACTCTTTTAATGTCTCAAGCGAAAACCATTGATTCAGCCGCTCCAACAAGCGCTTAAAGTCACTTAAGGGAATAAATGAGGGGGTACCCCCTCCGATGTATAAAGTTGTGGGTTTAAACGGTTCATTTGCGTTTAAAAACCTTTTTTCCTGCAGGTCAATTTCTTTAATTATATAATCGACATACTGGCGAATTCTTGGCGTTTTTGCTTGCATTTTATAAAAGTCGCAATACGAACAAATCGCCCGACAAAAGGGAATATGAAGATAAAGGCCTAAATCAGTCATCGAGTTGCAATATGGCCAGAAACGCGGATTGCGGGATTTCTACCGAACCCACTTGTTTCATACGCTTCTTTCCTTCCTTTTGTTTTTCCAGTAACTTTTTCTTACGGGAGACATCGCCGCCGTAGCATTTTGCCAATACATCTTTTCTAAGCGCTGCAATATTCTCTCTGGCGATGATTTTGCCACCGATAGCTGCTTGAACCGGTATTTCAAACATTTGACGCGGAATTAACCGCCGCAGTTTTACCACCAGGGACCGGCCTCTTTGATAAGCAAAATCGCGATGGGTAATAACAGTTAAAGCATCGACTTTTTCACCGTTCAACAAGATGTCCATCTTAACCAATTCGCTTGGTTTGTAAGTGCTCAAAACATAATCGAGCGAAGCGTAACCTCGCGTCATGGATTTTAGTTTATCGAAAAAATCATAGACAACTTCAGCCAACGGCAAGTCATAATGCATCATTACCCGTTTTTCGTCGAGGTAATGCATGTCCAAGAAAGTACCCCGTTTAGCCTGACATAATTCCATAACCGGACCAATATAGCCTGACGGCACCATAATCGTTGCTTTGATGTACGGTTCTTCGATATGCTTTATTTTTACCGCTTCCGGTAAAAGGCTCGGATTGTCGATTGGCATCATTTCTCCGTTCGTTAAATGGACGTGATAAACGACGCTGGGGGCCGTGGCGATAATTTCAATTTTGAATTCGCGTTCTATCCGCTCTTGGATGACATCCATATGGAGCAAGCCAAGGAACCCGCAACGAAAACCGTGACCTAGTGCTTGAGAAGTTTCCGGCTCATAACTAAGCGCGGCGTCATTTAAACGCAATTTTTCCAAGGCATCTTTCAGTTCCATATAACGGTTGGATTCAACCGGATAGATCCCGCAAAACACCATAGACTTTAGTTTGCGATACCCCGGGAGTGGTTCAGCGGCTTCATTTTCAATCAAGGTAATGGTGTCCCCGACATGAACATGGGAAACATCTTTGATAGCGGCAACCAAGTAACCAACGTCCCCGGCGGTTAAAAAAGGGGTCTTTTTCTCTTTAGGCGTCATGACCCCGACTTCGGTTACTTCATAAACCGTATTGGTGGCCATCATTTTAATGTGGTCGCCTTTTTTTATCGTTCCCTCAAAAACGCGAATCGAAGGAATTACTCCGCGGTAAGGATCATAATAAGAGTCAAAAATCAACGCTTTGACTGGTCCCGTAGGATCCCCTTGGGGAGCAGGAACTTTTTTGACAATCGACTCCAAGAGTTCTTTGATGCCAATGCCTTCTTTTGCGGAGGCAAGGATGGCATCCTTGGCATCCAGGCCAATCTCTTCTTCAATATCGTGTTTTACTTGTTCGGGGTCGGCAGCAGGCAAATCTATTTTATTGATTAAGGGAATAATTTCCAAGTCATGATCCAATGCTAAATAAACATTTGCCAAGGTTTGAGCTTCAATCCCTTGTGCCGCATCGACAACCAAAACAGCCCCTTCGCAGGCTGCAAGACTCCGGGACACTTCATAAGTAAAATCGACGTGTCCGGGGGTGTCGATTAAATGTAAAATATATTCTTCCTGATCGTTCGCCCGATAGACCAATTCCACCGCATTCAACTTGATCGTAATTCCCCGTTCCCGCTCTAAATCCATATCGTCAAGAATTTGCTCTTTCATTTCGCGGGATTCAAGGGCCCCCGTGAATTCCAAGATCCGGTCGGCCAAAGTCGATTTGCCATGGTCGATATGAGCGATTATTGAAAAATTGCGAATATGTTTTTGGCGGTTGAGAATTTGTTCTTTATTCATCATGGGTTTCCTTCGTCTGATTTTCTTCGTTTTTGGTGATTTGTTTGGTGCGATGGCGTTTAACAAATAGGTAAATGTTGTAGACTTCAAAAATTACGATAATTAAATAAAGGTAGGTTACTATCGCAGAAAAACTGAATTTGGTGGCGATAAGGTTAATTATTGCCACTCCGACAACAATAACTGCGAGCGCTATATCGATAAATATGTCGGTTTTTACTTTCTTTTCTCGTTCCGTATATACCATGTAAACAACTAATCCTAAAATTAAGACTGCTATCAAAATATCTAATGCATCTTTCATAATATTCCTCGCTTTTCAATGACAAAATAAGTCAAATTATTTACTATTATTATACCTTAAAAACAAAGAAAAAACAGTAAATTTACACAAGTAAATATTATTACTCTGCTAAATTTACTGTTTTGCCAACCATAATTTAGGTTTTTATTCGCTTAAGGGCAATCGAACGGCCCCAACCGAATACCCCATTTGTTTAAGCAATTTTTTGATTCCAATCGGGTTGGGTTGGCCCTTTAGTAAAGATAAAGCCAAACGGAAATCTTTCCATTTTTTCTTGCTTTCAAGACATTGTTTCATGAGAGTCAGGTGTGAATTGCTGATAACACTGATAATCCCCTCCATTTGTTGCTTAATTCCCCATAAAAACAACGAATCATCCCCTATATATACTTTCATAGGCAAAGTTTTTTTAATATTAACCAAGCGACATTTGTCAAGGCTGGCGTCTTTTATCATGGTAATTTTGGCACAATCTTTTAGCTCTTGCAGACTTTCAATTTTCATAGTAATTCCGGTGCGTTTAGGAATATGATAAAGGATAATCGGTTTGAGACTTACCTCATTAATCATTTGAAAGTGCTTTACGATGCCTTTTTGGGGAGGTAAGACATAATAAGGAACCACCACTAAAAACCCTGCAACATCTAAGTTATGGAATCTCTTAATCAGTTTAATCGTTTGACTGGTTGAGGAATTGCCAACCCCCAAATAAATTGGGATTTTTTTGGCATACTTTACCACATAGTGATATAAATCAAACATTTCCTGGTTATCCAATAGATGCGCTTCCCCTGTGGTTCCTCCAATGACAATACCATCCGCACCTTCATCAATCTGTTTTTGGATTAACCTATCGACCATAGGATAATTGATTGATAAATCCGGATTAAACGGCGTCACCAAAGCGGTTATTATTTTCATAAGCTTCCCCTTTCCTATTTAAATTGACATTCAATATGGTAAGCGAAACACAATTTTTCCAACATTTTTTGGTTATAACTATTCCCAAAAATGATTTTTTTTACTTTCGGCGAAATCAAAATTTCCTCAATAAATATTTTCGTTCCTTCAATTACCCCGTTATCCAAAACCCGGCTAAACGGAATCAATACAATCGAACCTTTAGGAACATTGGCAAGTTCGCAAGGCATACTGATAAGATTGGCATAATCGTTTAAAGATTTCATAAACTTTTTCATCTTCTGATTGTCTTCTCCAATTAAAATGTACATCGTTTCTCCCCTCAACATAATGTATGAAAAGCGACCTTTCTTTGTGTCATAACCCAAAGAAAAAAGATTCCCTAAATTGCTTTAAGGAATCTTTAGTATAGGCTTAATCAAAATCCTTTATAAAGATTTTACCGATTTCCAAAGTTTTGGCAACATCAATGATTCTTTGGTTTCGGCTGCCCCGATATTTTAGACTTAAATCCCGTTCGGTTTCCAAGTAACGGCCTTCAATCAAATAATCGATTTGATGCAATAATTCTGTTAATTGGGGATTTGTAGGGAGTTGGTTGCAAATTTCTTCCCAAGTAAACCCTGTATACACGATGATATCGGTTAGAAAAGGTTTCACCCCTTTAACGATTTCTAAACAGGCCTCGGTTTGCATTAACGGTTCGCCGCCGCTAATAGTTAAACCTCTTAACATTTTCTGACGCTTGATATCTTCAATAATCGTTTTGATGTCAATCAGTTTTCCCCCCAAAAAATCGTGGGTATTTGTATTGTGACAACCGGGACAATTGAAAGGACACCCTTGAGTAAAAACGACAAAGCGAATGCCCGGACCATCGACAATCGATTCTTTGATAACTCCGGCAATTCTAATCTTCATACTGAATTAAGGTATGTTTGACGCGGTGATTGACTTCATCGCGTTTGGCATCGTTAAAGCGATCAAGAGTTCCTACCAAATAACCGGTGATGCGGCGGATTCGTTCGAACTTGATGTCCCCTTCTTCTCTGCCACAGCCTGGGCAAACGTTATCGATAATACCGTTATAGCCACAAATCGGATCACGGTCAATCGGGTGATTGACGGATCCATAACCAATTCCCGCTTCTTTCATGGTCCGAATGATTTGTTCAAAAGCATCGATGTTTTTCGCAATGTCGCCGTCAACTTCCACATAAGAAATGTGTCCCGCATTCGTCAAAGCGTGATATGGCGCTTCAATTTTGATTTTATCGTAAATACTGATTGGGTAATCGACCGGAACATGGAACGAATTGGTATAGTATTCGTGTTCGGTGATTCTAGGGATTAAGCCAAAAATTTCTTTGTCCATTTTCACAAACCGACCCGCCAAACCTTCAGCTGGTGTGGCAATCAAGGTGAAATTGAGTTTATACTTTTTGGACATTTGGTCGCAGCGTTCGCGCATAAAGGAAATAATTTCTACCCCCAATTTTTGCGCTTCTTCGCTTTCTCCGTGATGTTTACCGGTTAAAGCCATCAGGGTTTCCGCCAAACCAATGAATCCGACCGTTAAAGTGCCGTGTTTGATGACTTCGCTTATTTCGTCTTCCGGTTTCAATTTGTCGGAATCAAGCCAAATGCCTTGACCCATCAAAAATGGAAAATTGAAAACTTTTTTATGGGATTGGATGTCAAAGCGCTCCAACAATTGAGCAAAGACCAAATCCATCATTTTATTTAAACCTTGATAAAACTCATCAATGTTTTTCGCTTTTAGAGCTAAACGCGGCAAATTGATTGAAGTAAAACTCAAATTACCCCGACCAGTAACAATTTCTTTGGAAGGATTGTAGACGTTTCCGATAACCCTAGTCCGGCACCCCATGTAAGTTGCTTCACTAGTATAATCGCCCGGCCGATAGTATTGGAGATTAAACGGAGCATCCAAAAAGGAAAAGTTCGGGAAAAGCCTTTTTGATGAACAAACAAGGGCTTTTTTAAACAAATCATAATTGACGTCTTCCGGATTATAGCTGATGCCTTCCTTTACTTTGAATATTTGAATTGGGAAAATCGGTGTCTCGCCATTTCCTAAACCTCTTATGGTAGCGTCCAATAAACAATCAATGACCATTCTCCCTTCCGGAGAAGTGTCGGTTCCGTAATTTAGGGAACTGAATGGTACCTGCGCTCCCGCCCGGGAGTGCATGGTATTAAGATTGTGAATTAAAGCTTCCATCGCTTGATAAGTGGCATCCTTTGTTTCCGCAAAAGTGGTTTTCAAAACCTGTTCATAAGCATGTCCGGTAAATGTGCCAAACTTGGCCAAAAGGGCTTGATAGAACTTTTCTTGCAAAAATTGGTTGCCCATGGTCATCTGGGTACCATGATGGTTTTCCAATTCCGTAAGCATATTTTTTATTTGTTGATCATCGATGTCTTGTCCTTTAGTTAAAGCAAGGACTATTTTCACGTTTTTAATTAGGGTTTTGCGGTAGGTTTTCCGAACCCCGATAGCCATCGCATAATCAAAGTTAGGTACGCTTTGACCGCCATGTTGATCGTTTTGATTAGCTTGAATGGCGATACAGGCAAGCGAAGCGTAACTGCGAATACCGTTTGGTTCTCTTAAGTAGCCGTTGCCGGTGGAAAAACCGCCTTCAAACAATTTAATCAAATCGACTTGACAACAAGTCATTGTTAAAGCGTAAAAATCCAAATCATGGATGTGAATATCGCCGCTTTGATGGGCATTGGCATACTCGGGTTTGATTAGATCGTTTAAGTAAAAACGTTTGGCCGATTCGCTGCCGTATTTAAGCATCATACCCATTGCGGTATCTGCATTGATATTGGCATTTTCTCTTTTCGCATCGGCATCCTTCGAGTGCTTAAAAGTGATATCGTGGAGAGCTTGCATTAAATTCATCTTGCGTTCGCGAACTTTGGTTCGTTCCGCCCGATAAACAATATAAGCTTTGGCGATATCCGCTTCCCCGGATTCAATTAATACTTTTTCGATAATGTCTTGAACTTCTTCCACGGAAGGTGTTTTACCTTCATAGCGGTTATTGATAACGTCGATGACCCGTTGGGTTATGATTCTAACCGCTTCGGGATCATCTTGATCACAAGCTAACTGAGCTTTATAGATCGCAGCTTGGATTTTTAAAGGGTCAAATTTGCGTCTTCGACCATCGCGTTTAATGATGTGTTTTACCATGGTGTATCCTTCTTTCTAGTTTTAACGTATATTGATTCCCTTTTTCGACAATGATTGACAAAATAAGGAATAGATAACGATAGTATTATACGGAAAAAAATAATTAAAGTCAAGTTAATGAAATAGCGTATTTTCTTGATAGAAAAACGCTTTTTCCTCCTTTTTGTCCCTTTTTTTGGGGCAAATCAGTGTAAGTGTTACCTGACTTGGCATTTTTTTCTTGGTTTTTAAAGAAAACCTTTTTTCGGACTAAAAATAAAAAATTTTTTTCAAACTTTAAATTGTGTTTTTTTCACCCTTTTGCATATTTCTTGAAAAATAATGAAAAATTTTGGTATAATACAGTTAGAAAAATAGACAATAACGGGGAGCTATTATGGCTGAGAGGTTATTTTTTTAAAATAACGACCCATTAACCTGATCTAGGTAATGCTAGCGTAGGGAAAAATATTTCCTGTTATTGGGAAAGGAAATGAAATGAAAAAACAAATATTGTCTTTATCCGAAACGGCTATCCTGGTAGCGATGGCCGTAGTGCTCGAATTTATTAAAAAATCCTTAGGTTTTCTCAACTTTTTGCCATATGGAGGAAGCATTTGGATTACGATGTTGCCTTTGATTATCATCGGTATTCGCCGGGGTGTAGGTTGGGGAATAGCCGGGGGTATCACTTTCGCGATTGTCAATTACATTATTGACGGTTACTCTTTTCACTGGGGGTCCTTTATCTTTGATTATTTCCTAGCCTTTGGTGCTTTGGGATTGTCGGGACTAATCCATAAACGAAAAGAAAAAATGCTTTACTTTATCCTGGCTTTTGTGGGCGTAGGAATAATCAGATGGGTTATGCATGGATTGTCCGGAGTCTTCTTCTTTTCTGAATACACACCGGATGAGTACAAAAACCAAGTTTGGTTTTTCTCCTTTATCATTTACAATCTTTCTTTCATGGGCCCATCGATTGTCCTAACCACTTTATTGGGAGTTTTGTTGCACAAATACATTACCAATGAACAATTTTATTAGGAGTTTGTTATGGAATTACTGCTGATTCTTTTTGCGCTTGGTGCAATTCTTTTAACCTATCAATTTTGTCAGCCTTTGATTATGAAAAGAACCAAGGCAAGAAAAATCAAGCAATGGATAGGGGATTCGTCTCCAATCGAAAACCGGGGTTTGCCTTACGATTTCGCCTTTGAACGCGATGGGGTAACATACCATGTCAAGGTTATCGTCATTCCGAAATATGCAGAAATAATTATCAATGCCAAAACAACCTGGGAATTAAGGTATGGCGCCGGCAATACACCAGGTAAAGTCCAGCCAATAAAAAAATACCTTCCCGGTATTGGCAAATTCATGAATTATCAAACTGACGAACAAACGAAAAAAATCGTCGTGTTAACCCCGGATGCCAAAAAGAAAGTCAAATACATCAATGAAAACGAGATGGTATTTGTGGGACCTGAAACGAATGTCTACGGCATCCAGTTATTAAACGAAAGCGAATTCAAAGAATTTTTGCATAATGAAAGCTAGCGGCGAAAAAACCGCTAGCTTTTCTTATGGGATTTGTTTTAAGTTTATTTGCCTGAGATTTTTAATCTGCGTACTTTGATGGCAGGTGATGCGACGCCGATAAAGCGTTTTTCCAAATCGTTGGCAATTAATTCGACTTCATTTAGCATTTCAAGAAAATTACCCGAAATGACAAAAAGGGTGATTGGCCGATCGATTTTGCCGTCTTTTACATAATAACCGGTTCCTTGAACATTGAAAGCACCGGAAATTGGGTTAGCCCCGGAGTGCAATCCGTTAATTTCCGTTACATAGATTCCGGAATCCAGGGATTTTATTAAATCGTCAAATGATTTTTCCCCCGGTTTTAAGTAAAGGTTGGTTGGACCAACTCTAACGCTGGATGCGACAGAGTTTTTGAAACCATTTCCTGTTGATGAGGTTTTGAAAAAGTCTGCCGTTGCCAAGTTATGCAAAAACATCTTGAACGCGCCGTTTTCCACGAGGGTTTTGGTAAAACATGGAACCCCCTCATCGTCAAACGGAATCTTGACGATGGCGTTTTCAACAAATGGATCATCATAAATCGTAATGTTGTCACCAAAAACTTTTTCGCCTTCTTTGCCTTTAAGAAGCGTAAGGTTTCTCTTGGCGGCTTCGCCTGAGAAAAGACCGGAGAAAGCCTGAAGCAATTCGGTTGCCACCGAACGGCGGAAGACTACCGGATAAGTGCCGGTTTCAATGGTTCCGGCCCCCAATGTACCAGTTGCATCTTCAACTACTTCTTTGCGAATGCGTTCGAGTTCCAAATTTTCAAATTCATAACCGATGTCGTCGGAAAAACCGACAGCTGTTTCGCCGTTTTCTTCCGCTACCGCCCCCGCAAACACCGTCGAATAAGAAAGGTTACGGGTTAAGTTTACCCCTTTGGAATTGATGATTTGGGTAACAACCGCATTTTCTTGATAGTTGCAATAAGAAACTTTTTTTATCCTTTCGTCACTGTCAAGAATCGATTTTTCCAATTTTTGAAGCATTTGAATCTTATCTTGATTCGAATACTTTTGGAAATCGGCTACTTCTTCTTTTACGGATTGGTATGTTCCTGACCCGTCATAAATAATTTCTTTTTCGGATGAATTTAAGTTTTTGGCATTTTGGATTACTTTTTCAAGCAGTTCATCAATATTGTCGAGCGTTTCGGCATAAGCAAAACCCATTTTGTCTTCAAATAAACCGCGAATGGCAATCCCGAAATACGATTTTTCATTGTAAGTATCAAGAGTTCCTTCAAATAAACGCATGTTCATGCCATTACTCGTTTGAAGGTAAATTTCAAGGTCGGTTAAGCCTAATGCTTTACCTTTGGCAATTATTTCCGCATATTTCATTTTACATGCCTCCTTTGCCACCGACGGTCAAATGGGACACGCGAATCGTTGGTTGACCGACATTGGTTGGGATGGAACCGCTTAATGATCCGCACATACCATGGCCATGGCTTAAGTTGTTTGCAATCATATCGATGCGTAATAGAACATCCTTACCGGAACCGACTAAGGTCGCACCGCGAACTGGTTTGGTGATTTTGCCGTCTTCAATTAAGTAACCTTCCATAACCGCAAAATTAAATTCGCCTGTGGCTGGATTGACAGAACCGCCACCCATGCGTTTTGCGAAAAGGCCTTTCTTGGTAGCCGCGATTATTTCTTCAAATGTTCTGGTTCCGT
This sequence comes from Acholeplasmataceae bacterium, assembly GCA_012838545.1. GTDB lineage: Bacteria > Bacillota_I > Bacilli_A > ML615J-28 > CAG-313 > UBA1427. The sequence goes on along the minus strand of DUPC01000049.1, from coordinate 23,184 downwards.
TCAAGAAGTACGTATTGGTCATCCGCGAAGTTGTTTGGTATTTGTAGGATTCTCTTCTCGATGAACCGGTAATCGGATGGTTCATTTTTTTCGCATTGCGTTTGTCCACAAGATATGATTTCAATATTCCGTTTTCGATTAAGACATTGCGTTTGGCAGGGGTACCTTCGTCGTCAACGTTAATTGAACCCCAAGCATTTTCGTCTAAACCGCTATCAACCGCTGTAACAATAGGGTTGGCAATTTGTTGGCCGAGTTTTCCGCAAAATACGCTTAAACCTTTTGCCACCGAAGTTGCTTCCAAGGAGTGACCACAAGCTTCATGAAGAATAACCCCACCAAAGGAATTGTGAATGACCACCGGCATTTCGCCTCCAACCATTTCTTCTGCATGCAACATCGTGACAGCGCTGGAAGCGATATCGCGACCAAAGGCCACAGGATCAAAACCTTCGAACATTTCCAAACCTTGGTTACGGCCAAAGGAATCGCTAATCGTTTGCATGTTTTTGCCATCGCTTGCAACCGCTGACATGGCCAAACGGGTTTGACATCTTTCATCAAAAGCCCATGTGCCGTCGCTTGCGAAAACGTGGATGTTTTGGTGACGGCGCCAGAAGTTGCCGATTACTTGAACGATTTCTTTGTCAAATTCTTTCGCTGCATTCGATGCATCCAATAATAATTTAATTGGATCGACGTTGGTGTTATTTTTGTTAATTTTGACCTGTCCGCCGACTTTTACTTCTTTGAATGATTCAATTTCCGTTATTTTCTTTTCCGTAAAGGTGCTGGCTAATTTTTGGGCAAGGCTTGTGAGTTTGTCAAATGTGGCATCGGAGATACTTCCGTTGACTTCCATACCATCTTTGAGAATCCGTAAAGCAGCGCCTTTGACATGAGATGTCGTCGAGCGGGTAACATTACCGGAAGTCATTTCAATTGTATCGTATAAAGTGTCTTCCATGAACACTTCTGCAAACTCGCCACCAGTTGATAGCGCAAGCGTTAATATTTCTCGCGCTTGATCTTGAGTAATTGTTTTCATAGCTTCCTCCATTTCTAAAATATTTAAGAGGGCAGTCTAAAACGCCTGCCCTTTTAATCTTGATTCTTTTGTTCTTTATATTCTTGATTTTTTGAATTGATAATTTCTAAACGAGCTTTAAAAATCCTTCTTTCCACTACCGATAAAAGGGTAAACCGTAATGTAATCGGGGTTTCAACAATCAGTCCGTTTTCGTCATTTTCATAAATATAACTTGGATAATCGACCACTTGACCTTCATATGGCAATTCTTCAACCAAGCCATACAAAAAGCCCCCTACGGTTGGATAGGTTGTTTCAGGAACTTTTCCCAGTTCCAATGTATCCGCAAGTTCTTCTACCAATAAATCGGCCGATACCGTGTAAGTATAATCGTCTAGTTTAACCAAATGTTGAACTTGGTCTTCATCATCGTCATGTTCGTCGTAGATTTCTCCAAATAATTCCTCGAGAGCATCTTCAAGCGTCACAATTCCGCTGGTTCCGCCATATTCATCGGAAACGATGGCGAAGTGTTTTTTTGCGGCTTGCATTTTGCGTATCAAATCATCGACCTTTAACTCTTTGGATACGTAAAGCGGTGTGCTGACCAAAGTGCGCAAATCATTTTTTTGCTTTTTAATATAAGCGGTAAAGAAATCGCGTTCGGTAAGAATACCGATAATATGGTCACGGTCTTCTTTATAAACCGGCATACGCGAGTATTTATATTTAAAGAATAAATCTTTAATTTCCTCGGGTGTCATATTGATTTCCACGCCGATTACATCGACACGCGGTGTCATGATATCATTTACGGTTCGTTCCCCGATATCGATAACACCTTGCAATAAATCTGCATCCATACTGTTGATAACGCCTTGATCCTCCATCGTTTCGATAATTGTTTCCAATTCCGATTCGGTTACGGTCGGAAGCATTTCTTGTTTTCTCACAAAGGCTTTTTTAAGCCAAAGGAAAAACACAACAAATGGGTATGAAATTTTGATTAAAAAGTACATGAAGCCCGATAAAAATAAAGTCATTTCTTCCGGATGTTCTTTGGCATAACTTTTGGGAATAATTTCGCCAAAAATCAAAACAATAATGGTCATGACAAATGTTGTTACAATATTGGCGACAGTCGGATTTTTGATTAATTGAGTAATAAGATAAGCACCAACAGTGGTGGCGCCAATATTAACAAAATTATTTCCAACCAAGCATGTCGTAAGGGTTCGGTCAAAATGTTCCGCAATCCACAACGCTTTCTTCGCGCCCCGTTTTTTTTCTTCAACATAATTCTTTAAGCGAATAATATTTACCGCCGAAAACGAGGTTTCGCTGGAGGAGAAAAAGGCGGAAAAAAGCAAAAGAATTAAAAGAACGATTGATAAGATAATAAATGCATTTGAATTAATTGTTGTTTGACTCAGCTGACTGGGGCCTTCTTCGCTTGCTTCAAGCGCAATTTCCGCCAGACGAGCTGATTTAGTAAAAAAATTATACCTGAGGGGACTCAAGGTAACAACACCTTCCTTTTACATATGATTATATCACAGTAAGGGTAAGATGTCAAAAATAATAATAAAATCGCTCGTTTTCCCCCAAAGAAAAAACCTTCAAAAAGAAAAAAAATAAAATCCTCTAAAAAATAAGAAAAAGGGGTGTTTTCCCCATTTTTTCTCTTTTTACAATAAGTTGAAGAGATTATCATTAATGCCATTTTTCATGATATCTTTGACAATTCGGTTTTCTTGCGCCTTATCAATCGGACGATTGGCAACTTTGGCCACTTCGCGAATCACACTCCTAATCGCTTCTTCGTCCGTTAAATCCATGGTGCGCACTCTTTCCACAAGCGCAAATAACTCCGCGGGTTGGATATTGTTATCGGCCAAAAATTGCAAGACTTTATTGAAATTCATAAAAAATCCACCTCGCTATTACTTTATGAATAACAAGGTGGATTGGTGCCTAAATTATGGATTTTGGTTGGTGTTATTGTTCGAACCAAGGTTTTTGTTTTTTTTCGTTAAAAACTCTTCAAGCGTGGAAGCATCAGTCACTTCGAAATATTCCTTTTCAAAATTGTCGGAAGTGATTAAGAAATATTTGTCCTTAATATTTACGATTTTGAAATTTCGATTCGGAAACTCTAAGTAAATACAAACCCGCTCATATTTAGGCGCTGAATCATTATTTTCAAAGGCAATTGAATCCGGAGTAATCGACTTTACCGGCAAGTTTTCGAGTAATTCGATAACTTCATCGTTTTCGCTTTCCAATTGAGTTAAATCGGTACCGTCTATCTGATATCTAATGATTGTGTCATACGATAGATCTTCATCTAATTCAGAATCGCTTTTCCATTTAGAATCTTGGTCGTTGATTCCGCCGTCTTCGTTTCCTATAATGTCGCTGTTTTTATTTTTAGGAAAAGCAAATTCCCTTAATAATAAACTTCCAAGAACTAAACAGAATAATAAGGAAGCAAAGGTAACAGAAAACTTCCATTTAAGTTGTCGTCCTTTTTTAACGGTTTTAACAGGAGAAAAGCTAAGTTTTTGTTTTAATTGGTCCAGAACATTGGGGGTGCCCAATTTCCAATTGTCTTTAATGGTTTTTTTAATTTTTTTCAATCGCACCTTATCTTTCTCCTTTCTGATAATGTTTTCTTAACTTCTTGATTCCTTGACTGTAAAGCCAAGAAACCGTGCCCATAGGTTTGTCTAGATATTGGGCAATATCTTTTTGTTTCATATTGTAAACTATCGTCAAAATAACGACTTGATATTCATTGGGGGATAAAATACTTTCCAATTCGCGCATCATTTCCAAAGTGTTATTTTGTTGATCGGCTTGATCAACCGCTGAATAATCCGCCAATTCCACCATTTTGGGTTCTTGTTTATAACGATTGATGGCAAGATTTTTGGCAATTTTCAATAACCATGCTTGGAAATAGCGTCCGTCAAAAGTATGAATATTTTGATACATCTTTAAAAAGGTGTCCTGCATTACTTCTTCGCTGGAACTTCTGTTCTTCAAAATGTCGTAAATAACGAAATACACAAGATGTTGATAGCGATAATAAATTTCTTCGAAAGCTTCTTCGCTGCCTTGTTTCATTGCTTCAATAAGTGCTTTTTCTTTCGCCATTTTATCACCCTCTTTTAGATATCATAATTATCAACTATATAATTATATCATAAAAGAGGATCCAGGGAGGAACAATTTATTATTATAAATATTGAAGGTTACTTTTCGTCAGTGGTTAAATGAAGATATTTAACATGGGTCAAATTGTCATCCAGTAGGTTAATTGCAACAAAAGATTGGGAAATCGTGTAGATTTTATAATCTATAACGACACCGCGAACAATCACATTTGAATAATAATAGTAGTATGGTTCGTTCGGTTTTGAATAGTCAAAATGAGATATTAAACCCCGATAGTTTAGTTTTTGCGTATCAACATCGACATCAAAGACATACATGCCTTGCCGATATTCGGAATAATCTGCATAGTAACAATAAACCGGTAATGCATAGATTTGTTCTGACGGTAGAGTTAGAAGCGCTTTATGGTTATATTGAAGTTCGGTGTAAGAGTATTGTCCTTCCATAAAGAGAATATCCACTTCTTTGGTTTCGTTCGGATTGCTTACGTCAAAGAGAGAAACCTTTACACCCTTGGTTATCGTTGCTCCATAGGATGTCTCTTCCGTCGACCGGCCTACGCCCAATAATAATTTATCATTAATCATGTGGAGATAATCGCTGACGCCCGGAGATTTTAGTTCGCTCTTAACAATTGGTTTTTCAGGATTTGTTAAGTCGACAACGTACAGCGGATCAATGGTTTTGAAGGTCACGATATACCCAAGCGGTCCATCAAAACGGACGCTGTAAATCAATTCGTCGATTCCCATGCCGCCTACACTTGCTAGGAACTCAAATTCCTTTTCATCTTTAACCGAAAAGGTCGAGACGAAACTTTCGGATTTCAATTCCCAACTTTGGGTGAGGTAATTCTTATAGGTATGCGCCACCCGCAATACCCCTTCATATTCATCCATGCTAAACTGATTATGCAATTCCCCTTTAACCATTCCTTTGCCTTGATAAACCATTTTACCATTTTGATAGTTGAAGCGGTAAATTATCGTATGCCAATCAGGATAATAATAAACATTATTAAGGGAATCATTGTTGATATAACCGTCTTTTTCCCCGTTTCTTCGGTTAAAGTAAGCGAGCCGCGTGGCATAGAGATTATTTTCGGACGAATAAACAAGGCTGAAATAACCAAGATAGGCATTGACATCCGGGGCACTTTTTTCGTCGACATTAAAGGAAACCAATAAAGTATAACAATAGTAATAATCGTCTCCGCCAATTATTTTAATTTGATCGAGCGTTATTGGTTTGTTGGTTACACTTTCAGCCGAATCGCTATAAGAAGGCAATACAACTTTATTCTCTTTGCTTAAATAAATGTTATTTTTTTGCAAAACCAAATAAAGCGTATTATCAATCATTCGGCCTTGGAGGTAGTAGCTGCCATCGGCAGTAAATTCCCGAATTGTTTCTGGTTTTTCCGGATTAGCCACATCGAGCACAATGGTTTTAAAGAAATAATATTGATAGAAACAACCACGGCCAAATTCAACATCGGCAGCAATTTTTTCCGTCGGGTAAAAAATTCCGGTATCTTCCCAGACTGTTCCGAGCATTACCAAATAGTTTTCATATAAGAAGATTTCATTAGGACTAAAATTTGGAAAATTGTGATGATAAACTTCTTCGGTTTCGGTATCAACAATCGTTAAACCGACGTAGTTAACAATGTAAATGTAACGGTCGTCGTTTTTGACGACATCAGATTCATCGACTCCTTCTACCTGGACATTGGTTTTGCTGGTTCCGCTTGAACCTTCGGCTTCTGGTGCACCGGGACCATCAAGCGAGTCGTTGCTTGCTTTTTCCTTATTCGAATCCCACCATCTCCACCATCCGGAATTTGTGGAAGGTTTTGTCAATTTTTTCAATTGGTCTAAAGATTTTACGCTCAATAAACCATAATCGTCAAAGGTTTTAACTTCATCTCGAGGACTCAAACAAGAGGTAATCAAAAATAAACCTAAAATCAAAGTAAAAATAACTAAAATTCTTTTCTTCACCGTTTAACCTCCATTTTTATTCTTCACAAATATAACAAATAAATTGATTTTTTTCTTGGTAAATAATTATTAAAATAATATTGACAGTTTTTGTCTACCAGCCCAAATAAAAAAAAACCTCACCGTAGTGAAGTCCTGCAAAAGAATTTAGAAAGGAATGTTAGTTTTCTTTTGTCATTTTAAAAGGAATAAACTCGTCTTTTAGGGAACGCATCATTAATTCCTTTACCACCGTTTGTACTTCCTGACGCAAATAAATCACATTATATACTGCATCAATAATCGGTGTTTCGATTTGCAATTCCCGAGCCGCTTCATAAGCTGCCAAGGTAGTTCTAAACCCTTCGACAACCATCGGAATGGAATTGATAGTTTCATTCAAATTCTTGCCTTGGGTTAATTTAACCCCCGCTTGGAAATTGCGGGAATGACGGGAACTGGTTGTTACCACCAAATCGCCTAAACCGGTTAAACCGTATAAGGTTTCTTCCTGAGCTCCTAAAGCGATGGCGAGTTTACGCATTTCCACTAAAGCCCGAGCGATTAAAGCAGCACGGGCGTTATCGCCATAACCGATACCATCAAGCATCCCTGAAGCAATAGCGTAAATATTTTTTAACGCTCCTCCGAGTTCCGCGCCGGCTAAATCGGTTAAAGTATAAACCCGAAAATAGCTGGTGTTACTGAAGAGGGTTTGAATTAATTTGGCATCTTCAATATTTTCGCTGGCGCTGCAAACAAGAGTCGGTAAACCGATTATTACCTCCTCCGCATGACTCGGTCCCGTCAAGGCGACAAAACCTTTTAGGAGGTTTTCCGGTATTTCTTCATTGGTTACTTCGGAAACCCTTTTATGGGTTTCGGGTTCTAAACCTTTGCTGGTGTTGACAATAAGTTTTGGGGTTTTGATAACTTGGGCAATTTCTCCTAAGACACCCCGAATAACTTTGGTCGGTACGGAAATCACGATGATGTCGGAAAAGGAAACCGCTTCAACCAAATCAGTGGTTGCTTTGACAGTTTCCGGTAAAAAACTATTCGGTAATTTCGTAAGGTTGCTGTGTTGGGTATTAATCTCATCAATGGTATTTTGCGCTCGATCATAAAGTAAAACTTTATGTTGATTGTCTGCCAAGAGCTTGGCAAGAGCAGTTCCCCAACTGCCGGCACCCATAATCGTTATTCTCATTAATCTTCCCGCTTTCTTAGGATAATTTTAATCGGTGTTCCCTCAAAAATAAATGCTTCCCGCAGCTTGTTTTCGATATAACGCTGATACGAAAAATGCATAAAACCGGGATTGTTAACAAATAAGACAAATGTTGGCGGCGCTGTATTTACTTGGGTCGCATAATAAATTCGGATTCTTCCCCCATTAAAATCTGGGGCTTGATTCATTAAAGTTGCTTCCATGATAATCTCATTTAAGACATTGGTTGGAACGCGACGCTGATAGTTTTCATAAACTGCCAAAATCGCTTCAAACAACAAATGAATCCGTTGTTTGGTTAATGCAGAAACAAAGATAACCGGTGCAAAGGAAAGAAAGAGAAAATGATTGCGAATCTTTTCCGTCATCTTTTGCATCGTCTTATCGTCTTTTTCTACAATGTCCCACTTATTGACGATAATTACAACCGCTTTGTTTTCTTCAAGGGCATACCCAGAGATGCGTTTATCCTGTTCTTCGATAGGCTCAGTACCATCCAATACCAACAAAACAACATCGCTTCTTTCAATGGCCTTTAATGCCCTCAGAACGCTGTACTTTTCTGCATTCTCATAAATTTTCCCTTGTTTGCGAATCCCTGCCGTATCAATGACTATGAAGTTGCGACCATCGCGAACAAATGGTGTATCAATGGCATCCCGAGTGGTTCCCGGAATAGTGCTGACAATTACCCGCTCGGTCCCCAAAATGGCATTGGTAAGGGAACTTTTGCCAACATTGGGTTGGCCAATAATCGCAAACGAAATCGCATCGGAGGCTTCTTTTTGCTTTTTATAAGGCAAAATTTGAACCAAACGATCCAAAACGTCTCCGATTCCGATTCCGTGCAAAGCGCTTACCGGATAGACTTCTTCGACGCCCAAATTATAAAATTCGTACACATTAACCAGCAAATCAACATTGTCGATTTTATTGGCAACAACGATTATTGGTTTTTTGCTTTTGTATAAGAGATTCATGATGTCCATATCTTGATTAGTGACACCTACTCGGCCATCAACCACAAAAAGAATAACATCTGCTTCATCAATAGCTAAACTTGCTTGAGCACGAATCTCTTCCATAAACGGGAGGTTTTTTAATTCAATACCTCCCGTGTCTATGATATGAAATTCTTGATCCAACCACTCACATTTACCATATAAGCGGTCTCGGGTAATTCCCGGTTGATCATCTGTTATCGCAAGTTTATTTTGAATCAGCCGGTTAAATAAGCTTGATTTACCCACATTGGGGCGACCTACGATAGCGACGATTCCCCGATTCATTGCTTATTTCCCTTTTTTCGTCTTTTCAAATTTCTTTAAAGCATCGCCAAGCATATCGCCAAGTGTATTGGTCGGCATTTTATTGGCTTGATCTTTAAAGTATTTTTCGAATGTTTCTTTTTCTTTAGCGTCTTCATTAGCTTTGGCGCTTACAACGAGTTTGGCGCGTTGTGGGTCAACATCTAAAACAACGACATCAATTAAATCGCCTTCTTTAAATACCTCATCAGCACGCATGATTCTTCTTGTGGAAGTAACTTCGCTAATCGGCATAAAACCAAAGACATCGCCATAGGCGACTTTGGCGCCTTTTTCCTCGCAACCGACAAAGGTTACGGTAATAACATCATTTCTGCGAAGTTTAATTTTGTTCCAAGCATTTTCCACTGTTTCACGGTGTGACAAACTGATACGACGGCGTTCATCGTCGATTGCCATAATTTTAACTTTGATCTTTTCGCCTTCTTGGACTTGACCGTCTAAACGTTCGTTGATATTCCAAGAGTATTCGTTGCGTGGCATTAAACCGCTGTAATCTTCGGTTAAAGCAATTAATAAACCGTGAGGAATTACTTTTGTCACAGTTCCTTCAAAAACATCACCCACATTGTATTGGGATTTCAAAACATCCCACGGATGAGGTTGAAGGGCTTTAATCGATAATCCGATACGATCTTCATGGAGTTTAATGATTTTTACCGTTATTTCATCACCCACATTGACAATATCGGTTATTTTGGCTATTCTTTTATGTGCCAATTCGCTTTGATGAAGCAATCCGGAAACAGTTCCTAAATTGACAATGGCTCCAAAATCTAAGATTTTTGTTACTTGGCCTTGGACAATCATTCCCACTTCTAAACTGGCAAGCGCTTGTTCCTTGGCCCGTTGATATTTAATTTGTTCAGCCAAATTATTGGAAGCTACAATTAGCAAGCGTTCGCGGTTTACGGCTGTAACCACAACATCGATTTCCTCATTTATCATTTTGCGAAGCGCTGCTTCGTTTAAATCGATATTGCGAATCGGCAAGAAAAGACGTACATCGTTATAATAGACATCTGCGCCTTTGCTGTGCACCTTTTTGATTGTCGCTTTAATTATCTCGCTAGAATCACGTAACTGCTCAAATTGCGTGAATTGTTCGCGTTGCGCATAAAGTTTGGTCGACAAGATATAAAGTGGTTCTTCCGTGCGCCTGTCTTTGCCTATTTGCTTAACTAGGGCTTTGAACTCTTCTCCTTCATGATAAACATCGCGTAAATTTTGGTTTTCTTGGAAACCTTCTATGTCGTTAACATAGATTACGGCTTTGCGTCCGCCCTTTTCTTCTGTCGCCTGTTCTTCTTCAGCAGTTTGACTTAGTTCTGATTCAAGAATTAGATAGATTGCGGTTTTGGTAACATTGTTAATGATACCTGTTACTTCTTGTCCTACGTAATAGGCAAATTTGTCCATGATGTTGAACCCCTTTCGTTCTTTAAAAAAATTAAAAATGTCCGTTCAAAAAAAAATATACCGTGAGTTATTATATCATAATTGCCCTTCATATTCAAGAAAAAACAATATGTTTATATGTTGGCCAGAAAATTTTTTATAACTCTATGTCAAAATTGTTACGCTGAATAACGATATCGAGCGGTTTGCCTTTGTCGCTCGGCACCATTTTCCGACCATTTTCGGCGATTGCAATTCTTAGAATCGTATAGTCGATTGGTACATAACCTTCCTCGCAATAGATATAACTTTCTAAATCGGAATTGGCATTTTTATGGTGAATGACATCCATCGTAACAGCTTCATGCATGTTGGAACGTACAATCTTTAAATACATCTTACCAACATGGTTTTTCTTTCCCTTGGTAATTTCTTCCGGACGCATCCGTTTGATATTACCGCGGTTAGTCAACAAAATGATAATATCTTTTTCTTTGATGTATTTGGCAGAAACGACATAATCGTCAGGTCTGCTTTTGAGTTCAATCGCCTTAACACCAAAAGAAGCAGGTTCCAAAATACTAATTTCCGAAGCATCATAACGATTCATGTAACCGTCTTTGGTCGCAATTACGACTTCATAATCATCACCAGTGCAACAATCAGCGCTGACAACTTCATCGCCATCGCGCAATTTCGTTGCCTTGAGGACTTTCGAATAGCGGTTAACATCGAGTTTGCTTAAGGAAATACGTTTGATAAGCCCTAGTTTGGTGGCAATCAAAATGTATTTATCCTCACTAAAGTCGGAAACAGGCACTGAATAAAGGATTTTTTCATTGGCTTCCATGCTGATAAGAGTGCTGACATGGTAGCCAAAATCGCGATGTTTGACTTCCGGTATTTTATGAATCGGAAGATATACATAATTACCCAAATTGGTAAATTGCAAAAGCGTGTCGGTCGTGGCTACTTCATAAATTCCGGAAATGACATCTCCTTCCTTGAGACGTGTAGGCTCAGTGGTGGAGTAATACGCTTTTTTCGACAAACGTTTGAGATAGCCGTGGTGGGTAATAATCAACATGACATCTTCTTTGGAAATCAATTCGCGTTGTTCGACTTTTATCGTGCTAACTTCTTCTTCGATTTGCGTACGACGCGGTTGCGAAATTAAAGCTTTAACATTTTTTAGTTCTTCGCAAATCGATTTTAGAAGTACTTTTTCGCTGGACAAGATATTTTTCAAATTCTTGATTTGTTGTGCAAGTTCATTGGCTTCGGTTTTCAAGGAAAATATGTCAGTATTCGTTAAACGATATAATTGCAACATGACAATGGCTTCTGCCTGGATTTCGGTGAAACCGTAATTTATCATGATGTTTTCTTTCGCATCGCGTTTGTTTTGCGAATTGCGTATCGTCCTAATCACCGCATCCAATATCGAAACCATTTGGATTAAGCCTTCAACGATATGAGCGCGTTTTTCGGCTTTGGCGAGTTCGAAGTTACTGCGATTAGTAATAACTTCTTTCTGGTGAGCTATATAGGCATCGATCATCTCCAAGATGCCCATTTGCATTGGACGACCCTTGTTAATGACAACCATATTAAAATTATAATTTGATTGCAATTCAGTTGTTTTATATAGGAAATCCAAGATGTATTCCGGATTGGTATCTTTGCGTACATCGACGACAATTCGTAAGCCTTGGCGGTCGGTTTCATCGCGAATCGCTCTTACTCCGTCAACGTTCCGGGAAATAATCATATCGTTCATCTTACGGATTAAATTGGCTTTATTGACTTCGTAAGGTATCTCGGTAATGATTATTTTATGCTCGGTTTTCTTGGTATCAATTTCCGTTTTGGCCCTGACGATTATTTTTCCACGCCCCGTCTCATAAGCGTTGCGAATGCCCTCGATACCATGAACGATAGCCCCAGTCGGAAAGTCGGGTCCCTTCACAATTTCCAACAAATTATCTAAAGTGGCTTTAGGGTTATTTATCCGATAAAGCACTGCATCAATAATCTCATCGGGATTGTGCGGAGGAATATCGGTAGCATAACCAGCGGAAATACCGGTTGCTCCGTTTACCAAGATATTCGGAAATTTGGAGGGCAGAACAATCGGTTCCAATTCTTCGTCGTCGAAATTAGGAATCAAACCAACTGTTCTTTTATTGATGTCTTGAAGCAACAACTCCGCATGTTTTGACAGCCGACACTCGGTATAACGCATTGCGGCTGGTGGATCGCCGTCAATACTGCCGTTGTTGCCATGAACATCAATTAAAGGCAATAACATCTTAAAGTCTTGCGACATCCGGATTAAGGCATCGTAAACAGCGGTATCACCGTGGGGATGGAATTTACCGATGACATCACCTACAACCCGGGCAGATTTTTTATAAGGCTTATTGGCAAACATGCCTAGGCGATATAAAGCATATAGAATGCGCCGTTGAACCGGTTTTAAACCGTCTCTGACATCCGGTAAGGCACGATCTTGGATGACATATTTGGAATAGCGACCAAAACGTTCTCCGACGATATTCTCGATATTCTCTTCCAAAATCGTTTCGGTGACAAATTTTTCGATTTTGGCGGATAACTTGTTTCTATTCATCGATTGTTACATCCTCCAAAATAAAGTTATCGTCATTATCGAAAACAACATTGTTTTCTATCCATTCTCTTCTTGGTTCAACTTCATCACCCATTAAAACAGCGATTCGGTTTTCGGCATCCGAGATATCTTCAATTTTAACTTGAATAAGCGTACGGCGTTTTGGGTCCATGGTTGTTTCCCATAATTGTTCGGCATTCATTTCACCTAAACCTTTATAGCGCTGAATAATGACATTCTTTTGATTGGAAATTAAGTCACGCAATTCTTCGTCGCTCCAAGCGTAATACATTTCGCCTTTGATAGTCACTTTATAGAGGGGTGGCGTAGCAATGAAAACTTTACCATGCTCAATTAAAGGGGTCATATAACGGAAAAAGAAGGTTAACAAAAGCACTTGGATATGAGCTCCGTCAGTATCCGCATCAGTCATAATTATAATCTTGTTGTAATTTGATTTTGCAATATCAAAATCGGAACCAAAGCCTGCTCCTACCGCATTAATTATCGAAAGGATTTCTTCGTTTTTGAGGATTTCATCAATTTTAGCTTTTTCGGTATTGATTACTTTACCTCTCAACGGTAAAATAGCTTGGAATGTGCGGTCGCGACCGAGTTTAGCAGAACCGCCCGCCGATTCACCTTCGACCAAAAACAATTCATTGGTTTTGGGATCGCGGTTTTGCGCCGGAACAAGTTTACCCAAAAGGTTAAACGGTTTGGAAATTTTTTGTCTTACCATTCGTGCTTCTTCGCGAGCTTTACGGGCCGCTTCTCTGGCGCGGGATGCACGAAGGGTATTCTGAATTAATATATTCGATATTTCACCTTTTTCCGCTAAGAAAAAGCGCGTTTGTTCATATACTATTGATTCAACAGCCGTTCTGGCTTCCGCTGTGCCCAATTTATTTTTGGTTTGTCCCTCAAATTGCAGAATCTTTTCGGGAATCCGAACCGAAATGACAGCAGTAATCCCCTCTCGAATATCAGCGCCATCCAAATTATCATCTTTATCTTTTAAAGCACCAATCATCCGAGCATGATCATTAAAGGCTTTGGTAATTCCCACGCGAAAACCGGTTTCATGGGTTCCCCCATCGCGGGTGCGGATATTATTGACAAATGACAAAATAATTTCATTATAAGTTTTTTCGCAATATTGAATTGAAGCTTCAACGTAAATCCCGCTGGCTTCACCAGTGAAAAAGGTCGGTTCATGAATAACAGTTTTAGATACGGTTAAGCTCTTAACAAATTCCACAATACCGTTTTTAAAACAGAATTCATCTTTATCATTGGTCCTTAAATCGAACAATTCAATTTTTAAACCCTTGATTAAATAAGCCGATTCTTTTAAACGGGTAGCAATCGTTTTATAATCAAAAATTGTGGAAGAAAAAATGGCTCGGTCCGGTTTAAACTTAACGGTGGTTCCGGTTCGTTTAGTTTCGCCCCGGATTTTTGGTTTCTCAATTATTTTACCGCCGTTTAAATAACGTTGGTAATAGATTTTTCCGTCACGATGTATCGTAACTTCCAAATATTCGCTTAAAGCATTTACTACGCTCGATCCAACACCATGTAAACCGCCTGAAACCTTATAGCCTCCCGATTCATCAAATTTTCCGCCCGAATGCAAAGAGTTAAAAATAACCTGAGGAGTCGGTTTACCGGTTTTATGCATACCAATCGGAATACCGCGACCATTATCTTGAACCTCGATGCTGTTGTCGGTATGAATCTTAACGCTTATGTACGAGCCAAAGCCGGCCAATGCTTCATCAATTGCGTTGTCTACTATTTCCCAAACCAAATGATGGAGCCCTCGCGCATCGGTCGAGCCAATGTACATCCCGGGACGTTTGCGTACTGCTTCTAAACCCTCCAGGACCTGTATTGATTTCTCATCATATGTATTGGTATTAGTCTTTTTTGCCAAAATTTCACCTTCTTTCCAATTTCAATATAAAATAAAAAAGCCCCAAAAAATCAAGATAACCCAATAAAAAGCACTCTTTTTATATTTATTATACCATAAATGTCAAAAAAAAGCAAATAAAAAAAATGCGTAATATTTATTTTCGAAAAACAACCACACGACAAAACCTTGTTTATTTATTGCATTTTGGCTCAAAAAAGAGTATAATGTTAACGATTATGTGAGGTGTACGACGTGGAGATTTTATTGATGATAATCGCATATTTATTGGGTTCGATTCCCTTCGCTTTGATAATTGGCAAACTTGTAATAGGAATCGATATCCGCGAACACGGCAGTCGCAACATGGGGGCAACAAATGCCGTAAGAGTTTTAGGAATAAAATGGGGAATAATAGTCTTTGCTTTAGATATGCTGAAAGCCGGGTTAATTATTGCGTTGTTTCGCTTTAACATCATTTCATTTCAAGAACACAATTTAGTTCATCCTCTTGTTTACGGAGCAATCGCCATTCTAGGCCACCTATTCCCGGTATTTGCCCAATTTCATGGCGGTAAAGGGGTTGCTTGTACCGCGGGAATCATTTTGGTCTATCAACCGTTAATTTTTCTCATTGGTTTATGTATCTTTATTATCATCGTTGTATCGACCAAGTATGTGTCCCTAGGTTCACTATTTTCAGCCTTCGCTTGCTTAATTTTATCTATTATTATTCCCAACCGAAAAGTCTATTCCGGACCCCTGTTTACAAACGGAAGATTTGATTATTGGTTAATCGGTTTTCTTTTTATTGTTACCATCATAATCATAATCAGTCACCGCCATAATATTAAACGATTGCTTTCAAAAACCGAGTCGAAAATTACCGACCGGGAAAAACTCTTATAAAAGTCAAAAATGCCCAATCTCTAATTGGACATTTTTTTGTTACTTTTTATATTGATTCATTGCCTCAATCACCCGTGTGATATCTTTTTCCGACGGTTTACGTCCCATTTGCATGTACATAGCGCGAATCATATCCCGGTTGATTGGAGGGTTTTTTTCCAATGTACGGTTAAAGAAATAACGGGTAACAAAAAAACCGACTACTGCTCCCACTAATAAAGCAACGATAATTGCAATTAACATTATCCACCATTGTACCATTGTTTTCAACTCCTTCTGAAATATTATACTAAAAAGCCATTAAATTGGCAATTAAATCGATATAAATTATTTGCCTATCAACTCCAAAAAAATTATTCTTGTTTTGCTTGTCATTTTCCGATTTTTTTTGTAAAATGAAGTGTAATAAAATTTTAGGAGGTCTAGATATGCCAAGACTAATAACTGATATTTGTATCGCTTGCGGTTCTTGTGCTGCGGAATGCCCAGTTGATTGCATTAGCGAAGGCACCATCTATGTTATCGATGAAAATGCTTGCATCGATTGTGGTGCTTGCCAAGAAGTTTGCCCAGTAGATGCAATTATCGAAAAGTAACAACCTCATATAACCGTCTCCTTAATTAGGAGCAGTGAAATTAGCGCAGACCTTTTCTGTGCTTTTTTTATACCCAAAACCCCCTCACAAGAGGGGTTTGTTGTTTATTTTGGGTAGATAAACCGAAAAGGATTGACGGTTGTTTCTGTTGTTTCAATCGTTAAATCAGGAAAAGCTTTGTTTAGTTTTTCTTTTAAATGGTTCAAATACAGTGCTTCTACCGAATGGCTGACTTCAATTAAGGAAATATTTGTTTCCTTAGACAACAACGCCGAATGATGTTTGATTTCGCCGGTAATAAAACAATCACAGCCCAAAGCTAATGCTTCGCTAATCTCCGTGGAACCTGATCCACCGACGATTCCGACTTTGGTAATAACTTGGTTAGGGTTTCCCGCATAGCGTACCACTTCTTCGTTAAAGGCTTTTTGAACGCTTTTGACAAATAATTCCAAGGCAATCGGTTCAATCAAACCAGTTCGAAGCACTTGGTTTGAACTAATTATATCCGCAGGTTCAATATCTTTCAACCCTAAACGCTGAGCCAAAAAGTCGTTCATTCCGCCTGAAGCAACATCCAGATTGGTGTGCAAGTTGATGACATTCAAATCATTTGTTATCAACTTTTTTATTTTTTTACCGAGCGGGGAATCGTAATTGATTTGAAGGAGCGGTTCAAAAATAAAGGGATGGTGACTGATTATGACATTGGCACCTTTTTGATTTGCTTCTTCAATGACTTCTTCGGTCACATCAAGGGTCAAAATTACTTTTTTGATGGGATTATTTATTGAACCAATCTGTAAGCCCAACTTGCCATGGTCAAAATCCATGGCCAAATCAAGCGGGAAAAGTTTTAACAAATATTCAAGCAGTTCTTTAACTTCCATTTTTTTCTCCTAACAGCGATTGATTTCCGATAATAACATTAATTTTTCTTGATTTAAATCATGGTAACGTTTTTGCGATAACGGTTTATTCAGAATCTTGGTAATTTGATTTAGTCGTTTCCGATGCTTTTCCACAAACACAGGGGAAGGTTTCAAACGTAAAATCGGTCCGAAATAGCAATCTTCCACCGACAATTTTGGGGTAAAATCCTGAAAACGCGCAACAATTATTTCATAGATTTTCCGTTTTTCCTTAATGATAGCTTCATCAAGAATAACAAATCCCTGGTGCGATAAAAATGCTCTGACATTAGGGATATGGGTGTTGGGTTGCAAAATCAGACGAGCTAACGATTTGGCTTTTTCCAAATCGCGCTCCAAAATCTCAACCAGCAAATTTCCCCCAATACCGCAAATCGCAATAACATTTATGTCCGGCATAAGCGAACTTAAGCCATCGGCTAAAGTAAAAGTGATTGTGCATTTATCGATTAAGGGCGCTAGATTTGCTTTGGCCTGACTAAGGGGACCTTCTTTGTTGTCAATCAACTGAATTTTTCTAATCCCTTTTTCATAGGCGTATTGGCCCAATAAGCCGTGATCGCAGCCAACATCTGCAAAAACATCATCTTCCCGTAAAAAGGAACTGACTAATTTTAGGCGTTTCGAATCCATGCTTTACCTTTTTTTATACTCCAACAACCTTTTAATGCGCGAGGGATGACGGAGCCGGCGAATGGCCTTGGTTTCAATTTGTCGAATGCGTTCGCGCGTTACCCCTAATTCCCGACCGACTTCTTCTAATGTTTTGGCTCTGTTATCGTCAAAACCTAAACGCATCCGAATTACCGTCTCTTCCCTTGGAGTTAAAGTCTGTAAAATATTGTTTACTTCTTCCCGGAAAGCTTGTTTTTCGGTGAATTGGAGAGGATTGAGCCCGTCATCCGGGATAAAATCGATTAATGTATTATCTTCGTCATCGCCAATTGAAGCATCAATGGAAACCGGTTCTTGCGTTATGCGCATTATTTCCTGTACCTTTTCGAACGGCATCTTTACTTCTTCAGCAATTTCTTTCAAAGTGGGGTCGCGTTTAAGTTCTTGGGTTAGGCGTTTAATCGTGCGGTTGATTCGGTTGATTGTTTCTACCATATGAACCGGCAAGCGAATGGTCCTGGCTTGGTCAGCTAACGCTCGGGAAATCGCCTGGCGAATCCACCAAGTGGCATAGGTGGAAAAACGAAATCCCCTGGTTCCGTCATATTTATAAACGGCTTTCATTAAACCCATATTGCCTTCTTGAATCAAATCCAAGAAATGAAGTCCTCGATTGATAAATCTTTTTGCAATCGAAACAACTAACCGCAGGTTAGCTTCGATTAAGTGATCCCTGGCTAAGTTCCCATCTTGGATTTTGCGTTCCAACAACCGTACTTCGTTAGGAGAAAGTTTAATCTGACCGCTTTTATAACAATCGAACTTTTCTTGAGCGACCAATCCCTCCTGAACCGTTCGCGATAAATTGATTTCTTCAGTTACCGTCAACAAATCGATTTGGCCGATTTCGTGCAGATACTGCTTTACAGGGTCATCGATGCGAAATGAAGAAACAATATATTCGGTAAAATCGGAAATTTGAATTTCTGTTTCCACTTGTTCCACAAATTCTTCCAATTCAACGTCTTCCTTTTGCAAATCATTCAAAAAGTCTTCAAAATCTTCATCGTCAATCGCGCTTGCTTCATCAGTTTCGTCTTTGGAGGATACCACATCCGTAGGACGGGTGATTTCAATCCCGTTTATTTCTAAATATTTGACAACTTCATCGAGGGCTTCTTCGGGATGATTATCCATCACTTCAATTATTTTTTTAATTGGAACATATCCTTTTTCGGAGGCATATGCCAACAACATACCAATCTCATTTTTATATAAATCTTCCAATTGTTACCCCCTTAAAATAATAAAAAGTTAAGGATTATTTATTGCGATGTTGCAATAAACGTTTTAATCTGGTTGGGTGACGTAGGCGACGAATCGCTTTAGCTTCAATTTGTCGAATTCTTTCTCTGGTTACCCCGAATTCCCGACCGACTTCTTCCAAAGTACGAGACCGGTTATCATCCAAACCGTAACGCAAACGAATTACTTTTTCTTCCCGTGGCGTTAGGGTCTGAAGCACTGCTTCGATTTCCTCGCGGAATGCTCTTTCTTCGGTAAATTCAAGCGGATTTTTCGTGTTTTGGTCTGAAATAAAATCTGCAAGGCTGGAATCTTCTTCTTCACCCACCGTCGAGTCAATCGAAATCGGCTCTTGGGCGATCTTTTGAATTTGTTGTACTTTTTCGACCGAGATTTTCATTTCCGCAGCAATCTCTTCCGGAGTTGGTTCGCGGCGTTTTTCTTGCGTTAGTTTCCGGGTAATACGCATCAATTTATTGATGGTTTCCACCATGTGTACCGGAATCCGTATGGTTCTTCCTTGATCGGCAATCGCTCTGGTGATAGATTGACGAATCCACCAGGTGGCATAAGTGGAAAACTTAAACCCTTTGGTTGGGTCAAACTTGTATACCGCTTTAATCAAGCCCATATTGCCCTCTTGAATTAAATCAAGGAAAGGTAGTCCGCGATTTAGGTAGCGTTTGGCAATCGAAACGACAAGTCGCAAATTGGACTCAATCAAGATATCACGTGCCTGAATTCCTTTTTCAACCTTGTTGTTTAAATCCCGGAGTTCCTCAGGCGATAATGTCTTACCCGCTTTTTGAAACGATTCAAGCTTTTGTTGGCTGGCAACGCCTTCCTGAACGGTGCGCGCAAGTTCGATTTCTTGGATAACACTGAGCAATTCAATTTGTCCGATGTCGCGTAAATACATCTTGACCGGGTCATCCGCATTATACGAAAGCGAAACTATTTCGTCAAAATCGGCTACTTTGATTTCGCTTTCCACGGCACTAGTCAAATCCTCAAATTCATCGTCTATTTCGCTTTCAATGAATGCTTCAAATTCATCATCGACTTTCTCGATGAGCAATTCCTCTTCATTTGGAACATCCTCACTATCCCGGGTAACTTCGATGTTCGCATTTTCGAGGTATTTAACCACATCGTCTAATAATTCTTCCGATGGGTTATTAAACACCTCATTTATTTTGCTTAGCGGAACATATCCTTTTTCTTGGGCATATTCAAGCAAAAGTTCTAATTCCGGCTTATACAATTCTTCCAATTATTCCACCTCATTTTCAAACGTAGTATTCTCACGCTTTTGTTTAAGCAATAAATCGTATAAATCATGATCGTTTTCTAAGGTACGTATCATAAACATTCGCAAATCTCTTTCCGCATTTTCCCGAACCTTTTCTATGCAATCTTCCAGATACTTGGGTTTATCATAGTCCGGGTGCGGTTTTGTCATAACATCTTGATAAACTCCATGCAATATCTCGTCGTCTTTAATTTTTTCAACAAACCGTTCCTCTTCGAAGACACCGTCTGTGATAAATTTACTCATATATTCTAAAAAATTATGATATTTAAGATAATCCGGTCGGGGATGAACTATGCTCAAATCCATAATAATCTGGAAATAATCAGTTACCGAAAGCATTGCCCGATAAATGATTAATTCGTAGGCGTTTATTACCCCTTTGGAAAATTTACTTTTCGTTTTAGAAAAATAAACCGGTTTTGTGCTAGGTACGGGGGTAATGTCTTCTTTCATAAAGCCAAAATCTTTGGCTAAAGAATCCAAGCTTATACCCAATGTTTCGGACATCTTTTTTAAGAAGAAATCCTTGACGGTTTGGGAGCGGGACATTCGGATAAATCCAAATACGGCATTCCTAAATTTTTCCACGCTGTTTAAGTCATCAAGGACCAAATCGCGCTTGGCATCTTGGAAAAGGAATTCATAAATATTGACGCTGGCCGTATTTAAGTATTCGCTTAAAGCAAGATCGCCGTATTTTTTGCGATAGTCATCGGGGTCAAGACCTTCCGGCAATACCACAACCTGAGGCAAGACTTTGGTCGGAACAAACAGTTCTGCTGCCCGTTTGGAAGCCATAATACCCGCTTGGTCGCCGTCAAAACAAAGAACGATATTTTTGGTTATGCTTATTAAAGTATTGACATGTTCTTTGGTTAGGGCCGTACCCATTGTGGCAACGGCATTTTTTATTCCGGCTAAATCCGCAGCAAGCACGTCCATGAAACCTTCAAACAAATAAATCTTATCAATCCGTTTGGCATGAACGGTTGCCTGATGCAAATTGTAAAGCAGATTGGATTTATGGAAAAAACTTGATTCCGGGGAATTGATATATTTCGCATTGTTGTCGCCAGCTAAATAAATCCGGCCGCTAAACCCGACTACCCTTCCATAAGCATCCGAAAGCGGAAACATGATTCGGGAGCGGAATAAATCATAGGGCCCCGTTTCCTTGTTTTCCCGTACTAGGCCAAGTTCTACCTGGTCAAGGAAATCAACTTGTTTCTCATTGAGGGCAAAATGCAAATAGTTGATTTCGCTTGGAGCTAGTCCGATTCGAAAACGTTTTATCATTTCATCGGTTATTCCGCGTTTGGCAAGATATTCTAAAGCAACTTGTCCTTCTTTGCTGTTGCGCAAATAGAATTCATAAAAACGAGTTGCTTCTTCCATGATTTGATAGCGTTTTTCGTTTCTGATATCCTCAGCCGATTGGCGATATTGGATATTCATTCCCAATCTTTTGGCGAGTTTTAAGGTAGCTTTATCAACATTGATGTTTTCGTACTTTGCCACAAAATCGATGACATTGCCTTTAGTGTTGCAACTAAAACAATTGAACATTTTGATTTCGCGCGAAACCGACATTGATGGGTTTTGATCGTCATGGAAGGGGCATAATCCAAACATGCTTTTACCACGGGGTTGCAATTGAACATATTCGGATATTACTTCGACAATATCAGTCTCGTTGATAACCTTATTGATAATGTTTCTTGGTATCATATGCCCTCCTTTACTAAATCATTCTAAATAAATATACGCGGACCGACTTGTTTTTACTTCTTTTTTACCATTTTTGGTAAAAATATTGTGGTAAATCGTCGATTGATACGCGATCTTGAGCCATGGAGTCGCGATGGCGAACCGTCACGGTATTATCTTCAAGCGTTTGGAAATCAAAAGTGATGCAATATGGGGTACCAATCGCGTCTTGGCGACGGTATCTGCGACCGATGTTACCGCTGGTATCAAAAGTCGCCATTCCCAGTGGCATTAACTTTTGATACAAGGCAAAAGCGGGTTCATTTAATTTATTGACAAGCGGCAATACCGCAAACTTATAAGGAGCTAAATGCGGAACTAAGCGTAAGACTTCTCTGGTTTCGCCGCTTTCAAGCACTTCTTCATCATAAGCGCTGGTCAAAAGGGCAAGCAATAAGCGTTCCACGCCTACACTCGGCTCGATAACATAAGGCAAGTATTTTTCGTTGGTTTCCGGATCAAGATATTCGAGTTTTTCTTTCGAATGTTCTTGATGAACTCGTAAATCAAAATCAGTGCGGTTGGCAATACCCCAAAGTTCGCCCCAACCGAACAAGAAAGCGAATTCAATATCCGTTGTTGCTTTCGAATAATGGGATAGTTCTTCCGGACGATGTTTTCTGGTCCTAATCAATTCCGGGCGTAAACCCAATTCATGCAAGAAATCCAAACAAAATTGATTCCAATAATCGAACCATTCATTGTCGGTACCGGGTTTGCAGAAAAATTCCAGTTCCATTTGTTCAAACTCGCGGGTGCGGAAAATGAAGTTTCCCGGAGTTATTTCGTTACGGAAACTCTTACCGATTTGTCCAATCCCAAAAGGAACTTTTTTCCGGGTAGTTCTTTGGACATTCTTGAAATTGACAAAAATTCCTTGGGCGGTTTCCGGACGCAAATAGATGGTGTTTTTGGCATCTTCAATTACGCCTTGATTTGTTTTAAACATCATATTGAATTGACGGACAGGGGTAAACTCTGTACCTCCGCAAGCAGGACAGGCGATTTTGTGGGTAGTAAGGTAATTGAACAACTCATCGTTGCTC
>DUPC01000048.1 GCA_012838545.1 Acholeplasmataceae bacterium | reverse complement strand
GGCAAGTTTTTTTCTTTTTCTTAGTGTTTGAATTTTTGGCAAAAATATGATATAATTAGCAAATAATGAGGATGAAAAAATATGAAAGTAATAATTTTAGCAAGTGGTTCAAAAGGCAATGCCACATATATCGAAACGAACCAAACCAAAATATTGATTGATGCAGGGATAAGCCATCGACAAGTAAAACTGCGCTTAGCCCGCCAAGGAATCGAACTAAATCACTTGAATGCGATTTTGATTACCCATGAACATATCGATCATACCGGACATTTGGTGTCTTTGCTGGAAAAAACCCGGGCCAAACTTTATATTGCCAAAAAGAGTTTGCGTGGCATCGGTCAAAGAAACCAACCGAATCCCTATCTGCACGATATCAACTTTATCAATCCCGACGTCAAGTACCAAATCAACGATTTGACTTTCGTTCCGATTGCTTTATCGCATGATGCGCGGAACAATTATGGGTTTTTGTTGAAAAACAAGGACGCCAGTTTAGCTTACATTACCGATACGGGACATTTGCCCGAAAAGTACGACGCTATTTTGAAGCAAATTCAGATGTTGATAATCGAATCAAACCATGATGTGGAAATGTTACTGAACAGCACCAGAACATGGGATTTGAAACAGCGGATTCTTTCCAATGAAGGACATTTGTCGAACCAAATGTGTAAAGATATCTTAAACCGCATCGTCAGCGACCAAACGAAAATCGTGGTCCTTGCCCATGTCAGCGAAGAGTGCAATACTTATGAACTGGCATATCAAGAAAACTACGACGCAACGGTTCCCAAAGGTATATCTTTGTATGTAGCCAAACAACATGAAGAAACCATCTTATTTGATTTGGAGGATAAAGTGGCGTGATTAGAGTAATAGCAGTTGGAAGTATTAAAGAAGCAGCCTTAAAAGAAGGAATTAAAGAATACCTTAAACGCTTAAGTGCTTTTACCCCAATCGAAATCGTCGAAATCAAAGAAGTAACCAATAAAACAATCAATCAAAACATTGAAAACGAAGGGCTAGCTATCTTAAGCAAAATCGCCTCCAATGATTTTGTTATTACTTTGGAAATTGAGGGCAAAATGTTAACAAGTGAGGAACTTTCGGAAAAAATCAGTTCCCTGTTAACTTACGGAAATTCAAGAATCGCTTTTGTGATTGGCGGTTCCAATGGTTTGTCCGACAAAGTCAAACTTCGCAGCAACCTTGCTTTATCGCTTTCCCGCTTAACCTTTCCCCATCAATGGGTACGCTTAATGTTAATGGAACAATTATACCGCGTATATACCATTTTCAACAATCATGATTATCATAAATAGAAAGAGGTAAAATATTATGAATATTGCTATGAGTGCCGGATTTTTAGCCTTAAATGTTTTATTTTTGTTAGCTTATCTTTTTAACTTTGCTTTAAATCTATTTCGGGATTTTAAAGTGCAAAAAATGCTCAAGACCAATCCCCAAACAATTCCCGCGGTGGTGAAAGAAGTGCATTCAGCAAAACGGAGAACCCATGTTTTGGTGGAGTTTACCAGCCCTCAAAGTCGGATTCTTTTCAACAACACTTTTGAATTTGTCCCAACCGACAAAGCGGAAGAATTGTACCATGGAGGTCAAGAAGTAAATTTATCTCATATCGACCCGACAAACTTAAAAAAAGTGTATCGTTTTCCGCTAATCTTGGAAGGACAAAAAGCCAAATTGGAAAAAGGTCCGCTTTTTACCAATGCCATCTTGATTTTCTTGGGGGCTTTTAATACGATAAATGTTCTCATAAGTTTAATCAAAGCCAATGCCTTGGTTGACAATACCGTTATGCTTACCGAAGTATTCGGTTCGCCTTTGTATCTTGTGTTAATTATCTTCCTTTATGTGATGTTGTTATCGTATTTAATCGACAGTTTGATTGCAATGCCGGTTGCCCATAATTACAATTATTTAAAAGTATACGGCACCAAAGCCATCGCAACCGTCAAAACTTTTAAATTTGGGGGAGCCAAAAACGCCAAAGGTCTTAGGGAATCGCGCATGGAAATCGAGTATTATACTTCGAAAGGCGAATTTGTGAAAACGCGTCTTAATTCCTATCTTTACAGCGAAACCCAAGAAGAATTTATTAATATCATTTACGATCCAAAGAAAGTGACGAACGTCGTCTATTTGAAGCAATGAATAGCAGCGAATATAAATTTGAAAACAAGTTTGAAAACAAATTTGTAAACAAATTTGTTTTAGTTTCCCCCTTTAAACCGACTGGCGATCAACCCCAAGCGATAGCGAACTTAGTCGAAAACATTCAAAAAGGAGCCCAACATCAGACTCTTCTGGGCGCAACCGGAACCGGAAAAACCTTCACGATAGCCAATGTAATTGAGCAAGTCAATAAACCTACCATCGTGATTGTGCACAACAAAACTTTGGCGGGTCAGCTTTATGCTGAATTGAAGGCGTTTTTTCCCCATAACCGGGTGGAATATTTTATCTCTTATTATGATTATTATCAACCGGAAGCGTATGTCCCCAGTAAAGATTTATACATCGAAAAAGACTCCAGCATCAACGATGAAATTGATGAAATGAGGCATGCGGCGACGGCGAGTATTTTGGAACGAAGAGACACGATTATTGTTGCCTCGGTTTCCTGTATCTATGGTATCGGTGACCCCGAAGAATATAAGGGCTCGATGTTAACCCTCAGGAAAAACCAGAAAATCAAGCGCGACGATTTGTGCGATAAATTAATCCATCGCCAATTTGTCCGAAACAATATTGAATTTGCCCGCGGGACTTTCCGGGTAAAAGGCGACAATGTCGATATCCTTCCTACCTATGAGCGAAATGAAGCCATACGCATCACTTTCTTTGACGACGAAATCGAAAAAATTTCTCTTTTCGACGTCACTACCGGAAAAATCAAATCGAACCTTGAAGTTGTCTCCATTTTCCCGGCCACCCATTTCGTCATGAATGATCAAAAGAAAGAAGAAGCCTTAAGACGAATTGAAGAAGAACTAAATGAACGCGTTGTTTACTTTAAAGCCAATAATCAGTTGCTTGAAGCCCAACGCATTGAACAAAGAACCAAGTATGATTTGGAAATGTTGCGGGAGATTGGAATCTGCAGCGGCATCGAAAACTATTCGCGCCACTTGGCCTTACGGGGCGAAGGCGAAACACCATATGTACTATTGGACTTCTTTGGCGACGATTACTTGATGATTATCGATGAATCGCATGTGACCATCCCCCAAATCCGCGGGATGTACAATGGCGACCGCAGCCGAAAACAAACCCTTGTTGACTACGGTTTCCGTTTGCCTTCCGCTTTGGACAATCGGCCGCTCAATTTTGAAGAATTTGAAAATAAGATTCGTCAAGTGATCTTCACGAGCGCAACCCCGGGTGATTATGAAATAAGCAAGTCTTATCAAGTGGTGGAACAGATTATCCGACCAACGGGACTTTTGGATCCGCTAATCGAAGTAAGACCGACGGAAAACCAAATCGACTATTTGCTTAAAGACTTAAAAGAACAAATCAAACGTAACGAAAGGACTTTGATTACCACCTTAACCATCAAGATGAGTGAAGACTTGACGAGTTACTTAAAAGAAGCTGGTATTAAAGTCGCATATTTGCATTCGGAAATCATGGCCTTGGAACGTCTGGAAATTATCCGCAAACTCCGCCAGGGTGTTTTTGACTGCATAGTTGGAATTAACTTGTTAAGGGAAGGCTTGGATATTCCGGAAGTAAGTTTGATAGTGATTTTGGACGCCGACAAAGAAGGATTCTTGCGTAGCGAACGCTCGCTTATTCAAACTATCGGTCGAGCCGCCCGAAACGCCAACGGACGAGTTGTGCTTTATGCAGATAAGGTAACAGATTCGATGTACAAAGCTATCGAAGAAACCTATCGAAGAAGAAGAATCCAAGAAAAATACAATCAAGAGCACGGCATTACTCCACAAACTATTCAAAAAGATATTCGCGAATCAATCTCCATCAGCAAAGAAGCAACCGGTACGGTTACTGATACCGTTATTGATTTTGAGACCAATCAATTAACCTCTATGACCAGAATCGAAAAACAACAATTGATTAACCAACTCGAAAAACAAATGAAACAAGCGGCGAAAGACCTCCGGTTTGAAGATGCCATGATGCTTCGCGACGCCATTTTGGAAATTAAAACGAAAAATCAAATAACATAAATAAAAACAAAAGGAGGTGACACCTTGAAAGAAAAAGTAATAGTCGGCCTATCGGGCGGAGTGGACAGTGCAGTATCGATTATCAAATTACTGGAAGCGGGCTATGACGTGGAAGCCATGTTTATGCGCAACTGGGATGCTTTTACCAATAATGATATCTTAGGCAACCCGACGATTGAAGATCCCCTTTGTCCTCAAGAAGTCGATTATCAAGACGCGATAAAAGTCGCGGATAAGCTTGGTGTTAAACTCCATCGAATCGACTTTGTCGAGCAATATTGGAATAATGTTTTCCTTTATTTTCTCTCGGAATACGAAAAGGGGCGAACCCCCAATCCCGATATATTATGCAACAAATACATTAAGTTTTCTTCTTTCTTAAAGCATGCTTTTTCACTGGGTGCCGATTTCATCGCGATGGGCCATTATGCTCGGGTGCTACATCAGGATAAGCATTATTTGCTTAGGGGAATCGACGAAAACAAAGACCAAACTTACTTTTTGTCGCAATTAACGAGCGAACAATTAAAATACACGCTTTTTCCGATTGGCGATATGTTGAAAACGGAAGTCAGATCGCTAGCCAAACAGTATGGGTTGGAGGTATCAACCAAGAAGGATTCTACGGGGGTATGTTTTATCGGCGAACGTAATTTTAAGCAATTCCTGCAAAACTATCTGCCGGCCCAAAAAGGTCCAATGAAAACCATGGAGGGAAAAATTATTGGTGAGCACGACGGCGTGATGTATTATACCATCGGTCAACGCAAGGGTCTTAATATCGGCGGACCGGGTGACCCTTGGTTTGTGGTGGGAAAAGACATCAAAACCAACTCGCTTTTTGTCGGTCAGGGCAAAGAACAAGCGCTTTTATACGGCAACCGCGTTATAGTAAGCGGGGTCAATATTATCAATGAACCGTTTATTGACGGCGAAAAGATGACCGCAAAATTCCGCTATCGCCAAAAAGATGTCGATGTTATCGTTAAGTGGTTGGATAAAGGTACCTTGGAAGTAAGAACCTTGCAACCGGTCAAAGCGATTACCCCGGGACAAGCTTGTGTCTTCTACCAGGGGCAATACTGCCTGGGGGGCGGAACCATCGAGGAAGTGTATTTTAATGATGAGAGGAGGTTGTACTAGTGACGATAAAAGGTACAATTTCCCGGATTCAGTATCATAACCAAGCCAACGGTTATACGGTGGCTATCATTGAACTGGCCCCCGACGAGTATAAAATCGTTCGGGAAAAGAGTCGCTTAATCGGCAATCATATTACCGTAGTCGGGGTGTTTGACCGCGCGGTGTTTCCCGAAGAAGAATACCAATTCGAAGGCAATTTCGTCAATTCTCCCCGTTATGGAATGCAATTTCAGTTTACTTCTTTTTCCCGTTTGGAACAAACCAACGAACAGGGAGTAATCAATTATTTATCAAGCGAATTATTTCCGGGCATCGGTCTCCTAACCGCAAAATCCCTCGTCGAAGCTTTGGGGGTAAAAGTGGTGGAGAAAATCCAAGAAGACGAAACTGTCCTTGACGCTTTGAAATTATCCAAAGCTCAAAAAAGATCGCTCATTGAAGGCATCAAGAACAATGCTAACACGCAAGCGATGATGCTTTTCTTAATGAATAATGGCATTACCATCGATATGGCACATAAAATAATCGCTATTCTGGGCAGTAATGCTTTAGAAAAAATCAAGGCGATGCCTTATTGTTTAATGCAAGCTGTTCCCCGCTTTGGTTTTAAGAAAAATGATGCTTTCGCTTTAAGAATCGGCGTGGAAAAAACCGCGCCGGTGCGCATAAAAGCGGTTATTCAATACGTGTTAAACGAATGGATTTTCAACTCCGGCAACAGTTACATCGAAACGCAGGAACTGTTTAGGTTAGTCAATAAGTACTTAAACGGCGAATTGGAATATAATTTATACCGACAAATGATTGATGAACTATCTAAAGAAGGGTCAATCATTTATCACCGGAACAATTTGATTTTTGATGCCCAATTATATCAACAAGAAATTACGCTTGCCAAGCAAGTGGCTATGCGCATCAAAAACGAACAACAACTAATTGAAAGTTTTGATTCAGCTCAAATCAAACGCTATCTGGATAACTTCGAATCCGAAAGCGGCATAAATTTCGATAATGACCAAAGAACAGCCATAATTCATGCGCTTTCGGAACCAATCTCGATTATTACCGGAGGTCCGGGAACCGGAAAAACAACGATTGTCCGAGCGATTATTTATTTATACTTAAAACTTCAAAACAACAATACCACTTGGCTCGATCAGATTGCCCTGGTGGCTCCGACCGGACGCGCAGCAAAACGCCTCAAAGAAACCACAGGCATCGATGCGCAAACAATTCATAAATTCCTAGGCTATCAAGGCGACAATCATTTCACCAGAGGACCGGATAATCCGACTCATCAACAATTAATCATTGTCGACGAAGCGTCGATGATGGATTTGCCGATTGCTTATCGCTTGTTTGTTTCCTTGGATGAAAGAGCCCGAGTCATCATTGTCGGCGATGTCGACCAACTTCCGGCGGTCGGTCCCGGACAAGTCCTGAAAGATTTAATCGATACCAAAGAAATTACTACGGTTCGCTTAAGAACCATTCACCGTCAGGCGGAAGGTTCTAATATCATTCTTTTTGCCCATGCTTTAAATGACGGTCGTTTGGTGGAAAATATCTTGGAACCAAAAGACGACCGCGTGTTTTGGGAATGCGAGGAAGTTTTGGCAACTCAGGAAATCATAAAACAGGTAGAATTGGCTAAGTCTAAAGGTCTGGATATCATCCGCGATATTCAAGTTTTAATTCCGATGTACCGCGGTGAGGTGGGAATTAACGCGATAAATGATCAAATCCAAGCATTGGTTAACCCGCTTGCCCATGGTTCAAAAGAAGAAATCAAATATAACGGACAAATCTTTCGCGTCAACGACAAAGTCATTCAATTAGTCAATCGCAGCGAAAAAAACGTGATGAATGGCGATATCGGTATTATAATGAATTACCTTTATAAAGATAAAGCCATTAACGGAGTGAATGTTTTGTTTGATACCGGATTTGTGGAATACACTTGGGAAGAAATGGAAGATTTAAAATTGGCATATGCTATCAGCGTCCATAAATCCCAAGGTAGCGAATTCGATACCGTGATTGTGCCGTTTGTTACGGAACACCGCTTTATGTTGAGACGTAAACTTATCTATACGGCAGTCACCAGAGCAAAAAAACATCTTGTGATGCTGGGTAATTTGCAAAGATTATATTATGGTATCAATCGCATCGAAGATCCTCGTCAAACAATTCTTGCCCAAAAGATCGTTGAAGCGATTCAAAATAAAAAAATTTTAATTGACGATGCGCAAAGCGCTTTTTCCACTTTGGGAGAAAAATCATTTGGAAATAATAACCCATACGATTTTGAACCGTAAGTGCATAATATTGCTTCTTTTCTCGCATAATATGGGCGCCAATTAGTTGAAACAATTTATCGAAAAAGGACAATTTTTCCAGCTTTTTGGCCGATTTTTTGAAGCGTTAAGGTAAAAGGCTAATCCTAGCTTTTTTAGGGGGAGTGTAGTTTAATGGTGTTTAACTACAATCCAGAACTATTAAAGGTGATTGTCTGATTCACCAATCGGCGCTTCGAAAACTAAACGAGCAAAAGGGGTGAAGTAACTTGTGTAAATCAACCAAATTATGCTTACTTAGTTTTTTGGCGGGAGGGCTGATGGTAGCTGGTATTTGCGCATATCGCGCCAACAAATACCAAATTGAAACCTTTTTGGCAAAACTGCGCGCCAAAACTAAAGAAATGGTCGAGAAGGTAAAACCTACCGACCCGCATGAATATCCCACAACATAACTCGTTTAGGAATGAGGTTTAATGATTCGTTCATTAAACCTTTTTCTAATGAAAGCGTTCTAAACAACTGTTTTTCGCAACCAGTAAAAGTCTATCCTTATACGCAATATCATGATGGAGGGATAGAAGATGTTAAAAAGAAATTGGTTAATCATTTTTCTGTTTGCTTTTGGGCTTTTTGGTTGCGCCCCTCAAGAAAATGCGCCGATATCTTTTGGCGAAAAACCCCAAAATAACAATTTCCTAACCGTGGAAGTTCGAGGAGAAGTCATTAACCCCGGCCTTTACATGATTAAGCCAGGAACGATGCTTTTTGAGTTGATTGAGATTTGTGGGGGTTTTTCTTCCCGTGCCAATATCAAGGATCTCACTTTGGTTTCCGAAATTACACAAAACCAAACGATAACCATTCCTTCCCAAAATCCGGAACAATCAAGCAAAACCGCTAAAATCAATCTTAATGTAGCCACGGTGAACGAGTTAATGCAACTTCCGGGAATTGGACAAGCTAAGGCGGAAGCTATCGTTACTTATCGAAACAAAAATGGAGGATTTCGCCAAATCGAAGAGATAATGCAGGTGCAGGGAATTGGGCAAGCTATATTTAATACGATTAAAACATTCATCACTATATAACGAATTATTATCTGGCTGGCATTTTATTTGTTTTAGTCTTGTGCTTTTTTTAATTCTGGTAAATTCCAAGTCTTTTTTTGTGGGTTTATGTTTGGCAATTCTGTTATTTTATTTATCAAAGCTGAACAAAAGATTTGTTGTTCTATTGGTGATTTTATTTATTATTATCGGAAGCAAATTGCTAATTTATGAAGGGAAATACCAAAACCGC
Organism: Acholeplasmataceae bacterium; assembly: GCA_012838545.1. Classification (GTDB taxonomy): domain Bacteria; phylum Bacillota_I; class Bacilli_A; order ML615J-28; family CAG-313; genus UBA1427. The sequence goes on along the minus strand of DUPC01000048.1, from coordinate 36,912 downwards.
CATCTGGGCGATTATTATGGTTATGGAATAATCGAAAAAGCCAAGCAAAACGACTACGGAAAACAATATGTGGTTAATCTTAGGCAGGGTAAATATGTGCTTTTCTTAAAAAAAGATCAAGGAGACTTTAAGATTGGCGATCGAGTTTTACTTAAAGGAACTCTTAGGGATGCAGAAAGAGCACATCTGCCCTATGGTTTTGATTACCAAAAATATTTGAAAAACCTAACAATCTACGGTCAAATCGAAATAGAAGAAATTGCTTTTGTCGAACACAAGTTTACCGTAAAAGAAATAAAAGCAAAAATCGAAAACTATTATGACCGCTCCTTTTCGAAAGAATCTTCCACGATTTTAAAAGCTTTAATCATGGGGTCGGAAGACGCTTTTTCCAAAGATTTGAAAACACAAATTAACCAAATCGGCATCAGCCATTTGTTTGTTGTTTCCGGACTCCATGTATCGGTTTTTGTTTTAATCTTGACGAAACTTTTAAAAATCTTCAAGGTTAAAGAGAAGCACCATTTCTATATTTTAACCCCGATTCTTTTTGGTTATTTAATCATCATGCATTTTATGGTTTCCATTATTCGGGTGTTTTTAAGCGAAGTCTTGAAAAGGGTTAATCAACAATATCGTTTGAACCTAACCACTATTGACCGTTTTTGTTTAAATATAATCATCGTGTTAATTATCAACCCAAACTATTTGTTTCAAATGGGGTTTATTTTAAGTTACCTTATTTCTGGTTCTTTAATCGTTTCTTCGCGATTGCTTGGCCGGTTTCACAAGCAAAAGTTTCGGTCTGGTTTAATCATGTGTTTTATCAGTCTGTTGGTATCTATTCCGGTTGTGGCTTGGCTAAGTCCCGAGGTTAATTTATTAAGTGCGCTCTTTAACTTGGTTTATATTCCGTTTGTATCGTTCGTGCTTTTGCCTTTATCTTTGGTTGTAACGTTTTTGCCAATTTTCGACGGGGTGTATCTAGGGGTAGTAAGACCTTTTTTATGGATTACGAAATTGTTAAGCACCATAAAATTTGGGGTTATACGCTTTCCCCACCCCAATTGGTTAATCATCGCCCTTTATTACGGTTTCCTAATTTACTTGCTTTCAAGTTGCGAAAGGAACGAATTTAAAAAAGCAAGAAACGCTTTTTTATCTTTTTTTGGTGTTTGCGTGTTTTGGTTAAACATGGCTTGGTTTAATCCCTTTGATAAAGTCTTGTTTTTGGATTTGCCTATGGGGGAAGCTACTTTGATTGTCAGTCGTTTTAACCAAATGAATATCTTAATCGATACAGGAGAAGCGGGCTATGAAGATGTCCACCAATTGTTAATGAAATTGGGAATAAAACGAATTGATTATTTAATACTTTCTCATGGCGATAGCGACCATGCAGGTGAGGCTTGGAATATCATGAACCGTTTTATGGTAAAAACGCTAGTGGTAAGTAAATACGATGATAGCATAGGCATTCAAAAAGCTTTGTCCGGAAAACGAAAGAACACTTTCTTTTTGGAAGCGGGTGACTACCTTAGGGTAAAAAACCTTTTTTTTCAAGTCCTTCATCCCGAAAAACCCTATTCTTCATCCAACAATAATAGCCTTGTCTTATTTGCCAATCTGTTTGGCAAAAGTTTTCTTTTTACCGGCGATATTGAAAAGGAAGCCGAAAGCGATTTGGTTGATAGATTCCCCCATATTGAAGTTGACTATTTAAAGGTTGCGCATCACGGTTCTTTAACTTCCACGTCTGTGGCCTTTTTAAAAACGGCTAAATTTAGTGAAGCTGTTATCATGAGCGGTTACCGTAACACTTTTGGGTTCCCGCACCCCCTTACGCTGAAAAAAATAACCGTTCCGGTTTGGGATACCAAAGCAAAGCAAACGCTGGTTTTGCATAGGCCTCCCTTCAAGAAAATCTTAAAACCGGCGAAAAACAAAAAGTAAATATAAAAATAGTTTGATTATCAAACAAACCTACGTATTTTTGTTAACGTTATTATTGCTAATTGGGGGTTTTGTGATATAATATAATTAGATTAAAGTAGTTTTTTAATGGAGTGATATATTATGAGCAAACATCGGTTTCAATTGTTTTGTCGATTATCGTTGGCTTTGACTGTTCTCTTCACTTTTGTTTTTACTACACCCCTCAAAGCATATGCCCAATCCAGGGGACTCTCGATTTTAAATCAATACCAATTGGTTGAGATAGACAATGACGATGGCGAATACTTGAAACAGTATGGCAGACTCCAAACCCAATTAAATAAATTTCATCTAATTGGGTTATTTAAAGTGACTGAACCGGGAGATGAAGAAACGTTCAGTTTAAACATACCTGCCATTTATCAACAGCGCAAATCGCTTCGCTTGTGGTATTTGTCCTTGGAGTCAGATGAGAATGAAAGTGTAATTGAAAAAGTGAACGAAGTTACGATCTTGGAAACCGAAATAACCTTTAAGCCTAAGCAGCCAGGATACTATGCGCTTGTGGATTTAAAAGCGGTATCGATTAGCATCTATAAAGAACCGGACAAAATGGCCTTTTCCGCAAACGAAACCCGTGATTTTTCGGGCATGATAATCGAAGCTCAATTGGAAGACGACACCAGTTATTTGACCGATGATTTTACCGTCGGCGATACGGAATTAACCGATATCTTCCACGATGAAGTCGAAATTATTTACGAAAATTGCGTAACTCATTTGGTAATCGGGGTCGGACCAATAGCCTGCGGTTGTTTTACCGGTGTTTATCAACGTGCTTTATCACTCCTCGTTATTGGTTTGCTTGCAATAATGTTGATAAGAAGAAAATAAAAAAGGGGTTATTTTAGTCTTTTGTCTAAAATAACCTTTTATCGATAAAAGGTTTATTTATTAATTGTTAAGGGAGAAAATGCACTATGCGCAATATCAATGTCAATAAAATAGCAGTAGAAAATGTTTATCTCTTTACCGGTACCGAAGAGGTGCGGGGAAATGCTAAAATCGATCAAATCATTCAAACCATCCCCCCCGCAACCTTTAACATTACCAAATACGATTTAGATATTTCTCCTTTAAGCGAAGTGATTATTGATGCGATTACGGTGCCGTTTCTGGTAGATTATAAAGTAATTATTGTAAAAAACCCCTACTTTATCACGAAAAAGAAACAAGGCAAAGCACAAGACCTCAACAATTTAATTAAGTATTTGAAAAATCCTTCGGATCACACGGTTTTAATTATCAATGCGATTGGTTTGGAACCTGATTCCACCAATGAAATCTATCAACTGCTTCAAAAGGTGGCTTACATCAAAGATACCCAACTGCTGGATGAAGTAGAATATAAAGGCTGGGTCATCAGACTCTTTCGCGACGAGCAAGTTACGATTAAAGATGATGCCTTGGAACTTCTTGTGGAGTTGGTGAAACAAAATTATGTTCGAATGGAACATGAGGTTAAAAAACTTGCTACATTTGTGGGGGCGAACGGAACCGTTACTTCAAAGGATGTACAAAATTTGGTTAGTCGCGATTTGGAAGGCGAAATCTTTAATTTCATCAAAGCGATAGTGACGAAAGACACCAAAAAGGTCATTGAACTTCATCAAGCTTTTACCAATTCCACTCAGGACCTGATGGGAATAATCGCCATGATAAGTAGAACCTTCCGAAATCTGCTTACCACCTTAAAACTATTGAAAGCCGGTTATAAACAACACGACATTGCTCAATTTTATAATGTGAGTGATGGCAGGGCTTATTACATGGTTAAGGATGCCAAGATGTTTGATGAAACGGATTTGGTGAATTATGTTAAAAAAATGGCCGACCTTGATTATCATATCAAAAGCGGCCAAATAGAAAAAAAAATCGGCTTGGAAAGATTATTGTATCATTTCTAAAGCAAACAAAAAAAGACCTTGAAGGTCTTTTTTTATGCTAAAGAATTTAAGGCTTTAGCTAAACTGGATTTTTGGCGAGCGGCATAGTTTTTATGATGGATGCCCTTAGCAACTGCTTTATCAATTTTCTTATTTGCTAAGTTAAAGGCTTCAATTGCCTGTTCTTTATTGCCTTGAGCCACCGCTTCCTGGAACTTTTTGATAGCTGTCTTCATGGAAGAATTGAAGGAAGCGTTTAATAATCTTTTCTTATCATTAGTAAGATTACGTTTCTTTTGTTGTTTGATATTAGCCATTATTTCACCTCCGAAGATTAACGGTATTATTATACCATATTTTTTAAAAAATGGGGAAGAATTACAATAATATTTTTAAAAGAATGCCCTTTTTTGGGGGGATTTTTTGCCTGGGAATAAACTTGTCAATTCATATTTTTGCAAGAAAAGGGCAAAATAAATTGAGGTGATGAAATTGGAACAAGAAAATGAACTTATGCGTTATACCTTACGCACCGACCTTGCCCATGAAGATGTTTCCCGGAGAAAACCGGAAGAACTTCCCGATGTTCAAAGAGAAGAGTTGGACGTTCAGGGATTAAGGGTACAAAAGACGGTAATTGGGGAAACCGCGGCAGAAAAGTTGAAAAAACGCGCCGGAAGTTATTTTTTGATTGAATTGGAACCCGGTGATTACCATGACAGCAAGACCTGTCGAAAAATTGAACTAGCGCTTTCTGAAGTTTTGGACTACATGTTGACAGACCTGGGTGTCAAGGGGAAACGCGCCTTGGTGGTAGGCCTGGGTAATGTCAATGTGACACCTGATAGTTTGGGACCTTATGTTTTGGATAATATCATTGTAACTAGACACCTTTTTGAACTGGGAACCGTCAGCGAAGGCTACAGCGAAGTTTGTGGCATGAGTCCGGGGGTTATGGGAACCACGGGAATCGAGACTTATGATATTATAAATGCGGTCAGGGGACAAGTCGAAGTCGAATTTCTGATTGTGATTGATGCGCTGGCGGCGGCGTCAATCGCGAGAGTCAACCGCTCGATTCAAATTACCGATGCGGGGATTAGTCCCGGTTCGGGTGTCGGCAATAAGCGCAAAGAAATTTCTTCCCAAACGATGGGGGTACCTGTGATTGCGATTGGCGTTCCGACCGTGGTGGATGCGGTGACAATTACCAGCGATACGATAGACTTCATTTTGAAGTATTTAAACCAAGAAGCTTTTGGCGAAAAACGCCTGGCAGAAGCGCTGGCTTCCACGCCTTTAAAGCAAGATTTTTCCGAACTGGAGCTGCCCAAAGAAGATTTACGGGAACAATGGATGGGAAAAATTGGTTTGTTAACAGAAGCCGAAAAACGTAGTCTAATCAAAGAAGTGCTCACCCCACAAGGGTATAATATGATGGTCACTCCGAAAGAAGTGGATGCAGACGTGGAAGATTTAGCCAAATTAATCGCAACCTCCATCGATATCACCTTACACGAGAGTTATCGCAACACCTACCTAAGCGAAAAGCATATTTAGTTTGTTTCTCTCATATTGATTAATATGAAAGTTAAAATTGTGATTATTATATGTTTAACCATTTTTGCGTTTCTTAACAATTTTATTATTCATTTTGACGAAATAAAAACTATGACCAATAACGTGGACATGACGGTTTTTGTTTCTACTCTGGATGCAAGGATTGAAAAAGAATCCAGTGCAACAAAAGTCTTTGGGCAATATTTGCTTTTTTTCCTGTATTTCTTTAATATTACCGATTTGCGAAGTATCTTAAAATTGTATCCTTAAAGGGAGGAAATTTTTAATGGCCAAACGAGCGGGCAAGTTTTTGCTGGTTTTGTGTTTATTTATTTTGGGAATTATTATTGGGGGAAGATATCGGGTTGGTTCAAGTAATTACTTTGAAGAAGCCAAAGAAGAGTTTGAACATGAAATCACCGATCCGAGCGGTAATTACGAACCGATTCCTTTATCCCCGGAAGGGGATCTTTCCAGCGATGTGGCCTTGCGGATTGATAATGCGATTGAAAAAATCGTAGGCGGAATCTTTAGAAGGCTGGCAGGTATTTTGACAGATTAAAAAAATTTTTTAAATGAAGCATTAACCGGAAAACTAAAAAGGTTAATGCTTTTTAATTTGTTTTTAAACCCATAACAAAATGCAAATTTTGCAAATAAAACCATATCGTATAATTAGATTTATTTTGACAAATATGGTATACTAATTGTATCTATGAGGTGCAATATGAATTTGCCTAATCGCATAACGTTATTTCGGATTTGTTTGATTCCGCTTATTATCGTTATATCCTTAATACAATCTTTAAAAGAAGTAACCATCTTTAATTTGATAAATTTGCAAAGCCTAATTATTCTAATCATCTTTTTAATAGGCGCTTTTTCCGATTTATTAGATGGTCATATCGCCCGCAAGCGCAACCTGATAACCAATTTTGGAAAGTTTGCCGATCCCTTAGCGGATAAAATGTTAGTTTTGACGGTTTTGGTATTAATGGTTTCCGAACACTATTTGGAACCTTGGGTGCTGATTATTATCCTGGCACGCGAAATGACGGTCACCGGTTTCCGGGTCGTGGCGGCCAGCCATAATCTTGTTATTGCTGCAAGCACTCTTGGTAAAGTCAAAACCAACTTTCAATTTGCGTTGGTGATAATGCTCTTGGTTTTTGGGGGAACGACAATCCCTTGGATACAAGTTTTTTTACAAATCCTTATTTACGCAACCGCCCTTTTAACAATCGTGAGCGGTGCCGAATATATCCTGAAAAATAAACACGTCTTAAAATAAGAAGATAAGAAAGGGGTAAATCATGGCAGATCCTAAAGAAAAAGGCTTAAAAGACGCGAAAGAATTAAAAGAAAAAGCGCTTCAGGAAGCGTTTAAATCCATTGAAAAGCAATATGGCAAAGGCTCCATCATGAAATTGGGCGAAAGGGTCCAAGAACAAATCGAAGTTATCTCCAGCGGTTCGATTGCGCTTGATGCGGCGCTCGGAGTGGGGGGCTATCCTAAGGGACGGATTATTGAAATCTATGGCCCGGAATCCAGCGGTAAAACAACTTTTGCTTTACATGCTATTGCCGAAGCTCAGAAGAAAGGCGGTTATGCGGCGTTTATTGATGCGGAACACGCTTTAGACCCAACATATGCGAAAGCTTTGGGTGTCGATACCGATAACTTAATTTTGTCGCAACCCGACAATGGCGAACAAGCTTTAGAAATCGTAGAAGCTTTGGTACGCAGTAATGCCATCGATATCATTGTAATCGACTCGGTAGCTGCCCTTGTTCCGAAAGCAGAAATCGAAGGCGACATGGGAAGCAGTCATGTCGGTTTGCAAGCGCGTTTGATGAGCCAAGCGATGCGCAAACTTGCCGGAATTATTAATAAAAGCAAAACCGTGGCGATATTTATAAACCAAATTCGCGAAAAAGTGGGAGTTCTTTTTGGCAGTCCCGAAACTACTTCCGGGGGCCGTGCTTTGAAGTTTTATGCTACCATTCGTTTGGATATTCGCCGGATTGACCAAATTAAGCAAGGGACTGATGCTGTCGGCAACCTCGTCAGAGTTCGCGTCGTCAAGAATAAAGTTGCTCCTCCGTTCAAAACAGCGGAAATCGATTTAATCTTCGGTCGCGGAATCTCTCGCGAAGGAGAAATCGTTGATTTGGGAACCAATTTCGAAATAGTTCAAAAAAGTGGTTCCTGGTTTTCTTACAACGGTGAACGTTTAGGCCAAGGAAGAGAAAACGTCAAAGAATTGCTGAAGAATAATCCAACCCTTGCCCAAGAACTAGAAACGCAAATTCGCGCAAAACTTAAAGAACAATAAAAAAAATCCCGTTTTGGTATCGAACTATAAACGATATCCGAACGGGTTTTGTTTTATTTGGCAAAGAATACTTGATCAACCGCGGTAAGGTATGGTATCCTGGGGGCATATGAAGGCTTAATTAAAATTCCATGTTCTTTAAAATAAGCGTAAGGGATGCTTTTTCTTCCCTCGTTTAAGGATGCTTCATAACAACTAATCAATTTATCGACTGTCAACAAATAGACTTCTTGCTTATTGATAAACTCAATCAACAAAAAGGCGATTCCGCCGTGATTTGTCACATTATGCAAATGTTCGATTTGGTGTTTGAACAAGTGGGCAAAAGGAAACGACCCGGCATTACAGGATTTGGCTTCGAAATCAATATATTTTCCTCGATAGATGCCGTTATAGTCGGTGGTGGAAGGAATCTTATAATATGCTTCCACAATCCGGGCTTTGTTTCGGGAAGGGAAATCAACTTTTACGACTTGCACCGGGGTAGGTTTTTTATGGATGATGGCAATATTGTGTTGCAAATAATATTGGTTGGATTCATTTAGCGCTTGTTCGAAACTGGTGCCAAGGCGTGATTTGGCTAAATTAGGATTTTTCAAAAAGGTGTTTTCGGTTTTTTTGCCGGGTTTGCCTGTGGGGTAATTAATCATATTATCAACCTCATTATAAACATTATACAAAAAAACCTAAATTAATGCAATGGTTTTAGCGCTTTTCGACAAACCCTTTAAACAATATTGCGATACCAATTGACAAACTCTTTATATAAGCCTTTTTTCCAAAGATCTAATAAAAGATTTAACCCCTCATAATAATGGGGATTGTTCAACAAGCGAAAAAATGCCTCTTTTAAGGCTCTCCCAAAATTTATTTCCGTTTGTTTGTCGGAGGCCAAACTTAATTCCATCATAACCCCTTGAATTAAAGCGGGAATAGGGACATCTGAGTTTTGAACTCCCCAATATTCACTTAACAAGTTAATCGTTTCTTCGTCAATAATATTTTCCCAAGCCAATGTTTTTCTCACCAATAGTCACCCATCGTATTATACGCCCAAAAAATATTCTTGGTGCCAAGATTTCGCTTGCTTTTCGTTTTCGTTTTTCGTATAATTAAACTGTAAGAAAGGAAAACACACGCATGAAAAACAAATATTGTTTTACGATTTATCATACGCGCACCGATGACGACATTGAACACTATTACCAAAAACTGGTCAAACCGGGTTTTTTTCAAGGAACGGAAATCTTTTTTCCCTATCAGTTAAACGAAGAAGGAAGGAATAATTATCAAAAATATTTAACCCAATTGTTTAAAAAGACTGATTTGGAAAAAGTTTTGCATTTGCCCCACGGTAAAGCTAATAATCTTGCCACTGTAAATAATATTGATGATACCTTAAAGCGAATGGTGGAAGCAATTGATTTTGCCAACAAGTTTGGTATAAAAAAACTTACCATTCATCCCGGAGAAATAGAACCAGGGGTTTCCTATGAAGAAGCTACCGCCTATTCTGTTAAACATATTCAGTATTTGGCGGATTACTGCGCGCCTTTTCAAATGAACTTAATGGTGGAAAACATGAACGGTAGACCCGAATTAGGCGTCTTCCCGGAAGAAATGGTGACCCTTTTAAAAGCAATCAACCGTCCCAATGTAAAAGCTACGCTGGATACCGGCCATGCCCATGTGGCAAAACAAAATTTGCGAGATTTTGTCTTAACCCTAAAAGACTATTTATACCATACCCATTTAAGCGATAACGATCAAACTCGGGATGCGCATGGCGGGATTGGCACGGGAACCATTGATTTTTCCCTCTTTTTATCTGCTTTAAAAGAAATAAACTATCAAGAATTGTTGTGTTTGGAAATTCTTCACAAACAAGGGCAAGAACTTGTTCCGATGGCCTTTGTTTTGGATGAACTGACAAAATAATACAAAAAGCCAATTGTTCAATTGGCTTTTTTTTGATGGGTATAGAAAAAACGAAAATGCATAAACAAATAAAGGGTATGAGTCAATAAAAAAATAAATTGGAAAATTAATCCGAACGCTTCTATTGTGGTATAATACTATGGGGAGATACTTTTAAAAAATTTGTATTTTTAATAACCCTATCGTTTTTCCCAATGGATAAAAAAGGAAGTATATATTTTAATCGTTTGACAAAATCGCAACAGTAATGGTATAATACATAAGTATAGATTTATCTATTTTTCAAACAATATGTCAAATAAGACAATAATTTATACCTCAGAACAAATTACTTAAAAAGGAGAAAGATTATTATGGAACCTTGGGGTTGGATAGTAATATTTCTCGCTGTTATTGCCGGAATTGCAGGAACGATTACCGCTTGGAACATCGCCCTTGCAAAAGGAAAATATATTGTCGAAGAACAATTTCGTGCCTTAGGAAAAGAAGCAGATCGTCTGTTAATTGACGCGCAGAGATTAGCTGAAGCCCGTCAAAAAGAATTGATTGCGGAGACTAAAAAGGAGATAAATGCACTTCGCCAAGCCTTTGATAAAGAGGTGAAAGAACGCAAGCAAGAATTACAAGATTTAGAAAAAAAATTGGATCAAAGAGATGCACGTCTTGATAATCGTTCAATCAATCTTGACAAGCGTGAAGACAGTTTAGCCAAAAAAGAACAAAAATTGGAAGAACAAAGAGAAACGCTTGAAAAACGAAGCAATAGAGTCGAGGAATTAATACTAGAACAAGAAACCAAATTATTTGAAATTGCATCATTAACCATGGATGAAGCAAGAACCATTGTGTTTGAACGCGTTGAAAACGAAATTCAAATGGATGTTGCTTTATTCTTAAAAGAACAAGAAGAAAAAGCTAAAAGCGAGGCAAAACGCAAAGCCCAAACGATTTTAGCAAATGCCATTCAACAATACGCTAACGAAACAGTACAAGAAAAAACTGTTTCCGTTATCGCTTTACCTAATGATGATATGAAAGGCCGCATCATCGGTCGAGAAGGGAGAAATATCCGGGCCATAGAGGCAGTAACCGGTGTCGATTTAATTATTGACGATACTCCCGATTCAGTCGTCATTTCATGTTTTGACCCTATTCGCCGGGAAATTGCGAAAAGAACCTTGGAAATTTTGGTCAGCGATGGCCGAATTCAACCGCCGCGCATTGAAGAAGTGTATGCTAAATGCGTAAAAGAACTTGAAAACGAGATTCGCGAAGAAGGCGAAAAAGCGGTATTTGAAACGGGAATCGGCAAAGTCCATCCCGAACTTGTTAAACTTATTGGACGCCTACAGTTCAGAACCAGTTATGGTCAAAATGCTTTAACTCATGCCAAAGAAGTTGCATTTTTGGCCGGTAAAATGGCCGCGGAAATTGGGGAAAACGAAATCCTTGCTCGTCGAGCAGGAATGCTTCATGATATCGGCAAAGCAATTGACCATGAAACTGAAGGCAGTCACGTGGAAATTGGCTTAGAGATTGCCAAACGTTTCCGTGAACCGCTTGAGGTAGTTGATTCGATTGCCTCACATCACGATGACCAAGATCCTAAAACATTAATCGCTGTGCTTGTGGCAGCGGCCGATACCTTATCGGCAGCGCGTCCGGGTGCTCGGAGCGAATCGCTTGATAATTACATCCGCCGTCTTCAACAGCTTGAAGAATTGTCGAATGAATTTAAAGGTGTGGATAAGACTTATGCGGTGCAAGCCGGCCGCGAAATACGCGTCTTAGTCAAACCGGAAGAAATCACGGATTTAGAAGCGATGAAATTAGCTCGCGATATTAAGAAGAAAATTGAAAGCACTATGAATTATCCGGGTACAATCAAAGTAACGGTTATTCGTGAGGTACGAGTCCAAGAAGTGGCTCGCTAGAAGAGGTTTTATGAGAATTTTATTTGTCGGTGATGTTTTCAGTGTCAAAGGCCGCGAAATTCTCGCCCGTCAACTTAAAAAATTGCGTCAAGAAAAAGGTGTTCAATTTATCGTGGTCAATGGCGAAAACATTGCCCACGGTCATGGCATCAATGAGAAATACTATCATTTTTTGTTAGAACAAAATGTTAATGTCGTTACTTTAGGCAACCATGCATTTCGCAATCACGATATTTTCAATTTTATCGAAGATGCGAGAAATTTAATCCGCCCCTTGAACTTCCCTTCCGGAGTTCCGGGTCAAGGATTCTTAACCGTTAATTACAATGGCAAAAAAATAACTGTTTTTCAAGTCATGGGCCGAATTTTTGAAAATATCGCGCTTGACTGTCCGTTTCAATTAACGGAGCAGTTATTGAAAAATGTTAAAAGTGATTTATACTTTTGTGACTTTCATGGTGAAGCAACAAGCGAGAAAGCTGCTTTTGCCCATCATTTTGATGGTCGGGTGCACATTGTTGTGGGTACGCATACTCACGTTCAAACCAATGATGCACGCATTTTGCCGAAAGGAACTATGTTTATAACGGATCTCGGGATGACAGGTTCGCTTGACGGTATTATTGGGGTTACACCTCAAAACATTATAAAGAAATTCCTCACAGGACTTCCAGCTAGGCATGATCCGATGGAAGAAGGAAGGTCACAATTTAACGGCTTATTTGTAGAACTAGATGATCATACACAAAAAGTGACAAACTTCGAGGTTATACACGTGATAGAATAAAATGCACATGTATATTCAGCCCTTATGCAACTAGGCATATTGAAGTCGCTGGGGGAATATAATTAAATGCATCAATTAAGTAGGAGGAATAATAAAATGGAAGTATTAAAAGTCTCATCAAAATCAAAACCTAATTCAGTTGCAGGAGCTCTTGCAAATGCCCTTCGTGAGCGATCCACTGTGGAAATTCAAGCAATTGGTGCTGGTTCGCTAAATCAGGCAATTAAAGCCATAGCGATTGCCCGTGGTTATGTTGCCCCAAGTGGAAAAGATTTAATTTGCATTCCAGCCTTTAGCGACATTATTATTGATGGAGAAGAGCGTACAGCCATCAAGTTAATTGTAGAAGCTCGTAAATAGTTGGCATAGTTGGCATTTGCCAACTTTTTACTTAAGAGGAGAGTTACATGATAAAGTTGCCTGTTCTATATACGCCCCGGTTGATTTTACGGGAGATTTGTTTGGGGGATGCGGAGGACATGTTTTCTTATGCCCAGCATCCCCTTGTGGGGCCTAATGCCGGATGGGCCCCTCATACGAACGTTCAAGAAACGCGAAGGGTTATCCAAATTTTTTTGGAAGCCAAAAAACGCGGTGAACCCGGCGTGTTTGCCATCATCGAACGTAAAACCGGGCGTATGATAGGAACAATCGAATTATTTAACCTCATATTCGGTTTTAAGGCCGAACTTGGTTATGCCCTTAACCCTGATTTTTGGGGGAGGGGAATCATTCCAGAAGCTGCTCGAAGCGTCCTTGAGTATGGTTTTCGTGTGCTTCAATTGAAAAGAATTGAAGCAAGCGCCTTTTTGACCAATCATCAATCGCAACGAGTCTGCGAAAAGTTGGGCTTTATCAGAGAAGGAGTAGCCAGAAACGGTTATCTTCGCTATGACGGAAAAATCTTTGATAAAGTGATTTTCGGTATAACCGATACGGAATACGAAAATTTAAATGGAAACAGATAAAGGAAGATGTAATAAATGTCCAAAGACTACAGCAAATACTTTACTCCTTCCCTCAATCAAGCGCGGAAAAGACGTGGTGAAAAAGTGGAAATTATCCGCTTCAGGCTTGACGAGAAATACCGCGCTGTGGGAGAGGACAAAAAATATCATTTAAAAACCTTTGGCTGTCAAGGAAATCTAGCCGATAGCGAACGGATTTCCGGGATTCTCGAAGCCATGGGTTTCAGCGAAACTTTGAATGAAAAGGAAGCTGATCTCATCTTATTCAATACCTGCGCGATTAGAGAGAATGCGGAAAACCGGGTATTTGGAGAATTGGGACGCATCCAACAATATAAAAAAGAAAAGCCCGAATTGGTTATTGGGGTTTGTGGGTGCATGCCTCAAGAAGAAATAACGGTTAACGCCTTAAAGAAACGTTTCCCCAATATTGATTTAATCTTCGGAACCCACAACATCATTGATTTGCCTGCTTATATCTTTGATATCTTCGTGCGTCATCAAGCGGTGGTGGATGTGTGGTCGATTGAAGGGAATATTGCAGAAGAGATTCCTATTAAACGAGAACACGCGAAAAAAGCTTGGGTTAATATTATGTATGGGTGTGATGAGTTTTGTACTTATTGCATCGTCCCATATACCAGGGGAAAAGAACGTTCGCGCTTTCCGGAAGAAATCATTAAAGAAGTTAAATCATTGGCGGAGGAAGGTTATTTGGAAGTCACGCTGCTTGGCCAAAACGTCAATGCTTACGGAAAAGATTTGGAAGGCCGAAACTATGGGTTTGCAGACCTTTTGAAAGATTTGAACAAACTTCCAATTCCGCGCATTCGTTTCACCACGAGCCATCCGCGCGATTTTGACGATGCAACTATTGAAGCGATGGCATTAGGTGGTAATATCATGCCTCATTTGCACTTGCCGGTTCAATCGGGCAATGACAGGGTATTGAAAAAAATGAATCGCAAATACACGCGTGATGAGTATATTACCAAAATGAAAAAATTGAAAGAAGCTGTGCCTGGCATCAGCATTACGACCGATTTTATCGTAGCTTTCCCAAGCGAAACCGAAGAAGAATTTGGTGATACCCTAACGCTTGTGCATGAAATTCAATTTGACGGCGCCTTTACTTTTATCTTTTCGCCGCGAGCCGGAACTCCTGCCGCAACCTACCCCAACACCTTAACCGCAGCGGAAAAGAAAGACCGTCTGCATAGGCTTAACCAAGTGGTCAACCAGTACAGTCTCCTCGGAAACAAACGCTTCGAAGGAGCAATCGTGGAAGTTTTGGTTGAAGGTTTCAGCAAAAACAAGCCGGACGTGTTGACTGGTTACACTCCCCACAATAAACTGGTTAATTTTGTCGGAGATGAATCGTTAATCGGTACAATTGTAAAGGTCAAAATTGAAAAAGCCTTTAGTTGGCACTTGCGGGGTGTTTTGGTCTAAAGTGCTATTTACCCATCCTCAGACATATAATAAGGTGTCACAAGTCACCGATATTTAGAATATATTGTTACTGAGGAGGGATATTTATGAACGAAATTCGCGAGATAGTAACGAGAGCAGTACTAGCGAAAGGCAAAAAATTATTCCGTGTTCGCCAAATCATTACTCCCGAACATAGCGCATTTAGTGTTTTAGGATGCTGGGTCATAAATCATGAATTTGAAGCAAAGTTAAATGGCAAACGGGTCGATGTTTCCGGTAACTTTGAAATCGATATTTGGTATGCCTATGACAACAACAGCCGCACTGAGGTCGCAAGAGGCATCGCAACATATGAAGATTCCATCAAAGTAAGAGAAATCGTCAGCGAAAATATCGGCGATCATTGTGATGTAATCGCGCGCGTCTTGCAACAACCAACTTGTACAAATGCGCGTATCGTCGATGAGGGCATTGAAGTTGAAGTCATTTTTGAAATTTTAGTGGAAGTAATTGGCGAAACCAAGATGATGGTTACCGTCTTTACCAATTCACCACATTATGAACCGATAGATGACTTTGAAAACGAAATTAATGAAGATTTTTTAAATGATCGTCCCATCGAAGAGTAGTAATTAAGCTTAGGGGGTATAATGAATTATCATATTGTTCGAACCAACGAAACAATTGAAAAGATTGCGCTACTCTATAATTTATCGGTAACCGAAATAAAAAGCATCAATCAACACATTTCGGCCTGGCATAATTTGATTCCCGGAACTAAACTTCGTTTACCGGAAATTCCGGAAAGCGTAAATCTTGAGTTAACCGATGTGGAACCTTTTATTGAAGATTATTATCCGAAAATCAACAAAGAAGCAATTGTAAATACCGAAGAACATGAGGAAGTTCCAAGGACTCCAGCAGAAGAAGAAGCGATTCCGGTTTCCCAAGAAGTAAAGAAAAGTTCTGCCGAGGAAGCGAAAGAAGAAAAAGGGCCAACGTATCCACCGTATTTTTTTAACCCTTACGGTTATTATCCAAACCCATATGCCTATTATTATTCCGCTTATCATAGGCCGCAATTGATTCGTTCAGGCAACAAACAAAAGCCACAAAGACCATCGTAAGATGGCTTTTTTGTTGTCAAATATGACTTGCAAAAAATATGAAAACGCGTTAAAATATACGAAAAAGGATTGAGTTAGCAATGAATAAAAAAATCGGATTAGTATTGAGCGGCGGGGGTGCCAAAGGCGCCTATCAAATTGGTGTATGGCAAGCTTTGCTTGATCTCGGGATTGCTCCTTTAATCACCGGTGTTTCCGGTACAAGTGTCGGCGCCATCAACGGAGTCTTGTTTGCTCAAGGCGATATAAAAGTGGGGTATGAGATTTGGGAAAAAGCGAAAGTTGACGCCATTAAGGTCAAAGATTTAAATAAGCGACAACGCTTATTATATAAAGTGCTTGGCGAACCCAATATGACCGCAGTTTACAATATTACCAAAGCAGAAATCTTAAAAACCGAAAACCTAAAAGCGGGTATCAGCAAATATTTAAATCCCGACAAATTAAAAAAGTTTCCCGGGGATTGTTTTGTGGCTTCCCATGACATTAAAAACAACATTCCCAACTATTTTAATTTGAAAGAATACAGTAAAGCCGAACAAGTAAAAATTGTATTGTCTTCTGCTTCGATTCCTTTTATTTTCAGCAGTGTCTCCATCAATGGGAAGAAATACAATGACGGCGGTTTAAGCGACAATACACCAATCAAACGTTGTACGTAGCGGGATATGAAACCATCATTGTGGTTTATTTGAATCAACATGGCTTTTATCATCCTGATTCTTTTCCCGGTTGTACTTTGATTAACCTTTATCCTTCCGAAACCCTTGGCGACTTCCGCACCGGAACTTTAAACTTTAGCGCCAAAAAAATCGAAAGCATGATCAGACAAGGTTATGCCGATACGATCAAAGCTACGGATTATTTAGAAGAATTAAGAGCATTGATTGCCAAATAAAAAACCAAAGACCTGGCGTTCTTTGGTTTTAAGGACGAACTGCTCCCCGCAACGTCCCTTGAGGAATGGGAGTTTGTTGATTGTCCGGAGGAAGAGGATAGGGATAGGGCTTAGGCATGGGATAAGGATATGGGTAAGGCATTGGGAAATATGTCGGATATGCTACCGGATATGGCACGATGCAACAAGGCCTGCGTGCGAGCCAAAACGGTAAGGTTATTGCAGCTCCCACCGCTAGCAAAGGCAGTAAAAACCGTTCGCCTTGTTCATTTACGATTTCTTGATATTGCATTGGTTACCTCCTTCATTATAATTTATGCCTAGAAGCCAAAGTTGTGCTGGGCAATCATCTTGCTTGCATATTATTTGCTTGCCTATGCATAAATTTATAAGAGGGTGAAATTAAATTGAAAAAATCAACATGGGTTAAATGTTATACCAACCAACCAATTGAAGTGGAAATGGATAAAATACATTGCTTTCGGTTTCAAAACGGTAGTTTATTAATCGGGGAGTACTCAAAGATAAATATACTGTTAAAAGAAATGAACATTACTGATTATTATTTGGAAGTTGATTATTATAATGCGCTGTTTGCTTATCCTCATTATTTAAACCCGGATGTCCGTATTGAGAAAGGTGCGGTGGTTAGGGAAGGGGTTACTCTAAAAAAAGGCGCGATTATTTTAATGAACGCAACCGTCAACAAAGGCGCAACAATCGGCCAAAATACCATGGTGGATATGAATGCGGTGGTGGGAAGTAACGCCATTATTGGCGATAATGTTCATGTGTCCGCCGGGGTGGTGATTGCGGGGGTGTTGGAACCGTTGGCAAGCAGTCCGGTTGTGATTGAAGACGATTGTTTTATTGGCGCAGGGAGCGTCATCTTAAGCGGTATACATATTGGCAAAGGCGCAATCGTCGGTGCCGGCAGCATCGTCACTAAAGATGTCATGCCCAATACCTTGGTTTACGGAAATCCTGCGCGGTTGATAGCTAAAGTAAATGAAGAGTTAAGACAAAAGACCGCCCTTAATTGGGATTTAAGGGAAGCGGATAGTTGAAATATAGATACTCCTCCAAACAAAGATTTTGTTCATGCATTCTTTGAGCGTGAAAAATCCCCACATAACGGTAATGCCATGCTTCATAAGGATAGCCGGTAATGTGTTCTTTATTTTTGGGGTATCTAAGGATAAAGCCGAACTCGTGGGCATGTTTGGACAAAAAGTGAAAAACGATAGTGTTTTCAAAGTAATCGGTTAAACCGCTTTCCATACTGGCGATATCGAGGGCTAGTCCTGTTTGGTGTTCGGAGTGACCGGGTTTGGCCAAATACATTCGATTTAAAGGGTCCGCTTCTTCCCAAAGCGTTTTTTGCTTTTCGTAAGGACGATAAGCCGAAAAAACAAGGGGTTCCAATTGCTGACTTTGCATGGCTTGATAAAGCAATGAATAGGCGCTAAGAGCGCTTTTTTTAATTTGCATGGTTTCGTTAGGACGTTTGATGAAACCCACGCCTTGAAGGTTTACTAACTCGGTGGGAAAAAAACCCCAAGATAAACCGTACTTGGAATTGACGAGAATAATTCCTTCAACCGTGATTGCGGGGTAAGTTTTGTCTTCCCAACTTAAAAAGTTGGGGTGATTGATGCGATTTAGAGATTGGATGATTGAATAGCCTTGAAGGTGGAGAAAATAATAATCCAATAAATTTTGGGGTTGAAACACCGAATATTGCCTAACTTCCTCAAAAAATACTTTGGGAATTTTTCCCGCCAGAATTGTTTTTTCCAAGTGTTTGAAAGATTTTAGATCTTCAACGGTATAGCCCAATTCTTTTAGTTCATGGGGAAATTCTTCCGAAAAACAAGAAACCATAAGCAGAAGAATTACGATTAACTGGCAAACCCTAATAATTTTTTTCAAACTTTTTCACCTCGTTATTCAATTCAAAAGTATTTTCCCCTAAAAAAAGAAATGCATAAAAAGTTATACGTAATATTATCTTTTTTTCGCAAAATATGATAAAATGATTAAAAGCCTTACGCAAGAAAGGATGATTTTAATGACAGTTTTATTAATTGATGGTAACAGTATTCTTTTTAGGGCTTACTATGCGACGGCAGGTATTCCCGGTCGCAGCATCATGCAAACCAAGAGCGGGTTATATACCAATGCGCTTTATGGTTTCGTCGGCATGTTGATAAAAAGCATCAGTAACATCAAACCGACGCATATTTTGGTGGCTTTTGATACCAAAGCAAAAACCTTCCGCCACGAAGAATTTGACGATTATAAAGCCCAACGCAAACCTATGCCGGAAGAACTGGCGATGCAAATTCCTGCCATCAAAGACTTTCTTGATGTAATGGGTATTAAACGCTTAGAAATCGAAGGTTTTGAAGGCGATGATATTATCGGCACATTTGCCAAAAAGGCAAAAAGAAATAATCATGATGTCATTATCCTAAGTGGCGATAAAGACATGTTGCAACTGGTCGATGACCATGTGCAAGTCTTTTTGACGCGTCACGGGGTATCGGACCTCGAAGTTTTCAATATCGATAATTTCTATGACAAAATGCAAATATCTCCTAAGCAAATTGTCGATTTTAAAGCTTTAACCGGGGATAACTCGGACAATTTGCCCGGCATTCGCGGGGTTGGACCTAAAACGGCTTATCAATTGTTGTCTCAATTTGAAACAATTGAAAATATGTTTTCCAATGTCGACCAAGTCAAAGGGAAAATCCAACAAAATATTATCGAAGATAAAGAAATAGCCATTAGAACCAAAAGACTCGCGACCATTAACTGCGATGTTGCTTTGGAAGAAGATATACCTGCCTTAAAACGCCAGACTTTTTATAAATTGGAACTTAGGCAATTTTTTGAACGCTATGAGTTTAACCATATGATTGGCAAAATCGATGCGATTCCTAATGTCGAAGAGACTTTTATCCAGGAAGAATCTGTTGTTAATTCGCCAAAGATCGAAGTAGATTATTCCTTTGAAGAAGCATGTAAATGCTTTAAGCAACCGTCATTCATTGAAGTTGAACTCGACCATGCCAATTACCACCGGGCTAACGTGCTCGGAATATCGTTGCTCTTTGAGGAAAAAGGTTTTTTCTTGGAAAAAGAAAGATTGTTTGACGAAAAAGTGATGCAATATTTGGAGGATTCCTCAATCAAAAAAGGCACGCTTGACAGTAAAAGGTTAATCGCATCGCTTGCTAAACTGGGAATTGATGTCCAAGGAATCGATTTTGACGTAACCTTGGGAGTATATTGCGTTAATCCAAGTCATGTATCCAATTCCTTGCCAACAATGTTTAGTCGGATGATTCCGTGCGATTTGCCGGAAATTGATGCTATTTACGGGAAAAAAGCAAAATACCATGTTCCCGATTTAACGGTTTATGCCCAATATAGTTTGGATAAATGTTTTTATGCCAAGAGAATTAAACAACCGCTTATCGAAGCATTGACTTCAACCGATCAATTATCCTTGTTAACTGAGATGGAAATTCCGCTTGCCAAGGTATTGGCTGAGATGGAAACCAACGGTTTTGCGATTGACAAAAAACGTTTGGTCGCAATTGGCGAAACCTTTAAACAAGAAATTGAGCGCTTGAGGGAAGAAATATTCGCCAAGTCCGGCACGGAATTTAATATCGATTCTCCAAAACAATTGGGACAAGTTTTGTTTGAAAAATTGGGCTTAAGCACCGGACGGAAAAACAAAACTGGTTATTCCACCGCTGCCGATGTATTGAAATCATTGGCGGAAAAACATGATGTGCCGCGCTTGGTGTTGGAATACCGGAAATACGTTAAACTGTACAATACTTATGTTACGGGTTTAATTGAAGAAATTCATCCCGATGGCAAAGTCCACACCATTTTTAAACAAGCATTGACTTTAACGGGTCGGCTCTCCTCGACAGAACCGAATATTCAAAACATTCCGGTCAAAACCGAGGACGGACGCCTTATTCGCAGCGCCTTTGTGCCAAGTCTGGATGTTTTGTTGAGCGCCGACTATTCGCAGATAGAATTGCGGATACTGGCTTCGATGGCGAAAAGCGCCCACATGATTGATGATTTCAATCATGGCCTAGACCTTCATGCTTCCACTGCCAGCAAAATCCACGACGTTCCGCTTGAAGAAGTCACCAAAGACATGCGCAGATATGCCAAAGCGGTTAATTTCGGTATTATCTACGGGATGAGCGATTGGGGGCTTTCGGAAACCTTGCACATTTCGCCAGGTGAGGCTGCCCGTTTTATCGATAAATACTTTGCGATTTATCCGGAAATCAAAGTTTTCCTCGAAAAAATCGTGGAGGAAGCCAAACAAAAAGGTTATACCACCACGCTCTTTAACCGTAGACGCTATATTCCGGAACTTTCCAGTCCGAACTTTGCACTGCGCAAATTCGGTGAACGAACCGCTTTGAATGCGCCGATTCAAGGAACAGCCGCCGACATCATTAAAAAGGCGATGGTTTTGTTGAATCAAGCTTTAAAAGAGGCTAACTTAAAAAGCAAACTTATTGCCCAAGTTCACGATGAATTGGTTCTGGATGTAAAGCAAGAAGAACTGGAAACCGTGAAAAAAATTGTAAAAGAGAAGATGGAAAAGGCGACGGAGATTGGTGTTAAACTAACCGTTGACGTAAAAAGCGGTTCAAATTGGAATATGTAAGGGAAAAGAATTAAGAGGTGAAGATAATGAAAGAAGTGATTTATCAAAATATGTTGGTTCGGCGCAGCGTTCGCCAATTTAAAAAGGATAATCCTGTTTCGCAAGCCGAAATTGAATACATTTTGAAGTGCGCCATGCAGGCACCGAGTGCCAAAAACGAACAAGCTTGGGAGTTTATGGTCATAAATAAGCGTGCTTTGCTTGATATGCTTGCTGCAAGCCATCCTTATGGTCGGGTATTGGCTACCGCTCCCTTAGCTATCGTGGTGGTCGGAAATACTCAAAAAGTAAAAAGCGCGCTTTATCCTCAAGATTTGGCTGCTGCTACCCAAAATATTCTCCTAGCCGCAACCGCCCTCAATTTAGGTAGCTGCTGGTTAGGCATACATACTCATGATGATCGCGCAAAATCCTTAATCGATACGCTTGCTTTACCGGAACATATTGTTCCGTTCTCGGTGATTGCCATCGGTCAACCAGAAGACCCTAATGCGTTAAAACCTATTGACCGTTATCAACCCGAGGTAGTGCATTACAACCGGTGGTAATATGCCTGAACTTCCTGAAGTTCAAACCGTTATCAACATATTGCAAGACAATATAACTAACGAAACAATAAGCGGCGTAAGAGTATTATATCCGGGGATTTTACACGACACAACCGTTGCAACATTGGAACAGGAATTGCCCCACCAAGTCATTAAAGGGTTTAGACGGATGGGAAAATACCTTATCTTCCTTTTATCGAAAGGAAGTTTGATTGTTCATTTACGCATGGAAGGCAAATTTTATATTTTGCCCAAAGATGCCCAGGTTGAAAAACATGTGCATATAATAATAGACTTTGAAAGCGAAAAATCCCTCCACTATCACGATGTTAGAAAATTCGGAACGTTTACTTATCTTTCAACCAACGAATTCGAAGCCATTTCTGCTTACCCCATGCTGGGAAAACTCGGAAAAGATGCCAATGAGAATTGGGAAGAAGACGAATTGTATAAGCTAATTCATGACAAAAAAGCTCCCATTAAAGCGGTTTTGTTGGATCAAAGCATCATCGCGGGTCTCGGCAATATCTATGTTAATGAAGTGTGCTATTTGGCGAAAGTCCATCCGCTGCGATTAGCTTCGTCGATATCCAAAGAAGAAGCTAACAAACTCAGTTTTTATGCCAAAAAAGTATTGGATGAGGCAATTTTTTACGGGGGAACAACCATTCGTTCTTATACCAGCAGTCTGGGCGTAACCGGACGCTTTCAACAGTTTTTGCACGTGCACGGAAAAGCTGGAGAAGAATGTTCGGTGTGCAGCACCGAAATCATTAAGTTAAAGGTTAGTGGCCGCGGAACATATATTTGCCCGAATTGTCAAATTTTAAAACCAAAAGTAGTTGCGATTACCGGCGGGATTGCCACCGGGAAAAGTACCATTGTGCAACTTTTGCGGGAAGCGGGCTTACAAGTATGGGCAGCTGACGAAGAAGTGGACCTTTTATATCAAAAACCCGCGGTTATCGAAGAAGTGGCTAGGCGTTTCCCGGAAGTTTGCGTTGACGGAATTATTAACCGTAAGGGTTTGGGCAAAATCATTTTTACCGATCCTCAAGCTCGCAAAGACTTGGAAGCCATCATTCATCCATTTGTATATGAAGCGCTGGATGAATGGATTAAAGAACAACAAAAAGAAAAATTTGTTTTTGTCGATATTCCGTTATTGTACGAAACCAATCGGGAAAAGTCTTTTGACGAAGTAATCGTGGTTTCGGTTCCTTTAGACATCAATGTCAAACGCTTGATGGCGCGCGACGGGATCGATGAACAATATGCAATGAAAAAAATCATAGTCCAAATGCCCCTTCCAGAAAAAGCGGCAAAAGCGGACTATGTGATAGATAATGCTGGATCGATTGTCGATACAGCCCAACAATTAAATAAAATATTACAAAAGATAAGGAGATGAGTGACTTTGAGCGGTGAATTTTTAGTGAAAAGCGTGGCAACCTCGGATACCGCCAACCCGGAACTATTAACCCATTATTATCGTAATGATTACAATACGGTGAAAAATTGTGTTTTGGAAGTTGCCAAACAAATGAATTATAATGTAGAAACAATCGACGACCGCTATAAAGAAATTTTCTTGCAAGGCGCCAAAAGTCATATTATAGTCACCTTGGTCAACATCACTTACTATGAAACAGCTTTAGATATGACTGTTTACACTTATTGGTCCTTAACCAAGAAAAAAGCTTTAAAAATTGTTGAGGATTTTTACACGCGCTGCGATCGCAAACTTAATTTTAAAGGGAAAGGATTAACTAGATGAAGAAAAAAGAAGAATATCTTCTTGCGGATCATTTTGTGGTGGTTATTCCCGATATTATTACACCCTATGAACAAAAAATTTTAACCTTTCTTTATGCACCGCTTTTGGGTCCTCAAGCCCAAGCCTTATATACCACTTTTTACAGTTTGGTAAAGCCGGGGGAAACCGAATCGGAATTGATGAGTCATTCGGCTTTTTTCAATATTACCCAAATCAAAAAACCGGAAAAGTTTTTGGATGACCGGGTAACTTTGGAAGCCTTGGGCTTATTGGAAACTTATTATTATGAAACCAAAATTGGTGAACCTAATCGTTACGTCTATTTATTGAAAAGAGTTATGAACCCATATGCTTTTGCCAATGATGTCAACCTATCTCATATTTTAAGAACCAAAATTGGTGACGAAGCCTATGAAAAAATAATGGCGGAATTATTGGTCCGTAATTTTGATATCAGTAAATATCAAAATGTCTCCAAAGCTTTTGATGAAGTGTTTATCGTAACCAATGATTTATCCCCAATTGATTTTTCCGCTTGGTGGGTTGACGGAATAAACAAAGGGGTAAGAGTCAAAAACGCCCAATGTCAATTTGAGATTGTCCAAGTGCAATTGGATGCGCTGGGAAAATGGGCTCCGGAAGTAATTCTTGACCAAAGGTTAAAAACCGAAGTCAATCGGTATTGCTTTTTCTATTGTTTGACAGCAGAAGAAATGGTAGAGGCAATTTTATTGGCCACAACCTCCGATTATAAAATCGATTACGAAAAACTTCCTGAAGCGGTTAAAGCGGTATATGGCAATAAAAAGCAAGCTGTTACCGTGAAAAAGATTGCGAAGGTTCCCTCAAAACCTAGTTCCAAGCTGATTCAACAATTGGAAACTATTTCTCCCGCCAAGATTTTTGAAAGCAAAACAGGAACGGAACTGTTACCAAACGAAATCCAAATTTTCGAGCAGTTGCAAAGAAAAACCGGCGTCAGCGTCGGGATTATCAATGTTTTGATGATTTATGTTTTGGAACAAAAAGGCGGAGAAATCCCTGGGTACAATTATTTCTTGAAAATTCTTAATACTTGGATTCGAAAAGGCATCAAAACCACCGAAGATGCGTTAAAATATATTAATTCATCTCCGCTTTCTCAAAAACCTTCCCGAAAGGAAAAACCAGTTCCAGATTGGTTTGATAAACATATGGAGGAAGCAAAGAAACGCGAAGAAGAAGAACGCCAAAAACGGGAATCCGAGGAAAATATGCTTTCCATGGAAGAACTGGAGAAAATTTTTAAACCCAAGAAAAAGGCAAAGTAAAACGAGGTATGTTTATGAATAAAGCAAAAGAAAACAATGATTCAGTTATGCCAAATGATCAATTAACTCTTCATCAAAAAGTAAACGGGGTATTAAAGAACCCCGAAGTATCTCGTTTTGTAAAAGCCACTAAGTTAACCAAAGAAGATATCCAAAACAATTTATCGCTTTTTATGGCTTTTCAATATCGCCATGAAATATGTCAAAATTGTCCGGGTTTAAACAGTTGTGGTCAACCAATCAAAGGAAAAGAACCATTCCTCGACAATGATGAAGGTTATTTGGTCTTAAATACTAGAGATTGTAAGTACCAACAGCAAGTCAACGATCAGCTTACCCGCTTGGAACGCTTGGAATTTATCGGTCCCGCTCTGGCGGGGTACAATCCGGAAGACATTTATTTGAACCCCAAAAGAAGAGTGATACTATCCCTAATAAATAGATTCATCGAAAACTATCCCAACCCTCAAAAAGGCATTTATCTTTATGGCCCTTATGGTTGTGGAAAATCATACCTGATGTTGCATTTAGCCCACCAATTGACCGAACTTGGGGCAAACGTTCTATTTGTTTATTATCCCGAATTTGTAAGGCTAATCAAAAGCACTATCGGGCGCGACAGCGAGATGTTTGACGATATGATTAACCAACTAAAAGAAGCGGATATCTTAATTTTGGATGATTTGGGCGGAGAAATGTCCTCTGCATACATTCGTGATGAAGTTTTAAGTCCGATTTTGCAAGAAAGGATGTTGCAAAGAAAACCGATGTTTGTAACTTCCAATTTAAGCAAAGATCTTTTAACGGAACACTTGCGCGATACCGGAAAAAATTCCGACATCGTCAAAGCCGAAAGAATCGTAGAGAGAATGAGAACTTTAATGGATTTTACCCCCCTGAATGACCAAAATTACCGCTAGAAACCTAAAAGCCTTTGAATTGGCAAAAATAGGTTGTTTTGGTACTCAAACGCTCCAGAAAGCGTTTTATGAGACCAAATGGTTGACAAACAGGTATAAAATGAATATAATTAAGCAAAATATCAAAAACTGCGACGAATGGGACAAGATAAGAGGATTCCTTTTTTCCAGCGAGGTAGGTATGGTGCAAGCTACCAAAAAAGCCCTTTTATTACCACCCAGGAGCAGCTCAATCGAAATTGAGCCGGATTAAGCCCGTTATGCTTTTTGAGGCAAAAATACCCGTGAATTAACATGTCCTTTGTTAAATTTTAGCGTATTTTTGCGAATTAAGGTGGTACCACGAACAACGCTCGTCCTTATCCTAAGGATGAGTTTTTTTATTTAACGATAGGAGGAAAATCATGAAAATTATTTTTCCAGACGGGAACAGTAAAGAATTTGCGCAAAGCGCAAGTGCTTATGAAATAGCTCAGTCTATTTCGGTAAGTTTAGCCAAAAATGCTATCGCAGCCAAAGTAGACGGCGAACTCTATGATTTGCATCGACCAATCAATCATGATGCTCATTTGGAAATTGTAACCGACACAAAAGAATTGTTTAATTTGTTGAATCATTCTTGTGCGCATTTATTGGCTCATGCGATTAAAGAAATGTATCCTCAGGCACTTTTTGGCGTTGGACCAACCATTGAAGAAGGTTTTTATTACGACATGGATTTAGGCGACGTCAAAATCAGCGAAGAAGATTTTAAGGAAATCGAACGCAAAATGTTGAAGTTGGCCGAACAAAACATTCCGATTGTTCGTAAAGAACTTTTGCGGGGTGAAGCCTTGGATTACTTTAAAAACGACAAATACAAGATTGAATTAATCAACGATTTACCGGAAGACGAGGTTATAACAACTTATTCACAAGGGTCGTTTACGGATTTATGTCGCGGTCCGCACTTGCCTTCCACAAAATGGCTCCGTCATTTTAAATTATTAAATGTAAGCGGCGCATATTTTAGGGGTGACAGTAAACGCGAACAACTGCAACGAATCTACGGAATTGCTTTCTTTACGAAAGAAGAACTTGTGGCGTATTTACAATTGGTGGAAGAACGTAAAAAACGTGACCATCGCAAACTCGGAAAAGAACTTGATTTATTTATGATGAGCGAATATGGTCCGGGATTCCCGTTCTGGCTACCGAATGGCATGATTTTACGGCGGAATTTGGAAGAGTTTTGGTATAAAATTCATACCAAAGCTGGTTATCAATTGATTCAAACGCCAATTATGCTTGACAAGAGCCTGTGGGAAATTTCGGGACATTGGTATAATTACCGCGAAAACATGTATGTTTCCGAAATTGATGACCGGGAATTTGCGATTAAACCGATGAACTGCCCAGGGGGAATCTTGGTGTATAAACGCGATATTCATTCCTATAAAGATTTTCCGCTTCGCGTGGGAGAACTGGGGTTAGTTCATCGCCATGAAGCAAGCGGTGCTTTAACGGGTCTCTTTAGAGTGCGAAACTTTACCCAGGACGATGCGCATATCTATTTGCGATTTGATCAAATCGTTGACGAAGTCGCGCGTTTAATCGATTTATTTGACTATGTATACGACATTTTCAACTTAAGTTACAATATAGAACTATCTACGCGTCCGGAAGAAAAATACATCGGTTCGATTGAAGTTTGGAACAAAGCCGAAGAAGCGCTATCGGATGCCTGCACCAAAGCGGGACATGCGTTCAAGGTTAACCCGGGTGACGGGGCTTTCTACGGCCCAAAACTTGACTTTAAACTTCGCGACTCGATGGGGCGGATTTGGCAATGTGGCACGATTCAGTTAGATATGAATTTGCCGGAACGTTTTGACCTCCATTATATCAACGATCAAGGCGAAAAGGTTCGGCCAATCATGTTGCACCGTGCGCTCTTTGGTTCGCTTGAGCGCTTTATCGGTATCTTGATAGAGCATTATGCAGGGGCATTCCCGCTATGGCTTTCACCTAGACAAATTGTTGTTGTACCGGTAAATAACGCTTCCCACGGCGATTATGCCAATAAACTAAAGGAAATTTTGGCTGAGCAAGGATTTAGAGTTGAAGTCGATTTGCGGGACGAAAAGATGAATTATAAGATTAGAGAAGCGCAAACAAAGAAAATTCCGTATACGATTGTGGTAGGCGATAAAGAGAAAAACGAAGAATTAATTACTTATCGCCCTTATGGAACGAATGAATCGCAGACCCTTCAAATCGAGGAATTCATCGCAAAACTAACAAATGAGGTAAAAACCTTCGGGAAAAGCAAAGAATAATCGGTTATTTTCACGTTAAGGCATTCATTGTTTTAGAAGTGAAACGTTTATTTTGGAACTGCCCTAGTTTATTTTGTCAAAAAGATAATCAATCGAAACAAAAAGACTATTTTTCCCTAAAGCTTAAAAAAGGTGAAAATATAGTCTTTTTTGCATATGCCTATACCCTTAAGGGCGGTTAATCATATAATGGGTTTGAAAGGAAGGGGCATATGAATAGACATCAAACCAAACGCTTCATGAATGGGTATGATGAGTATGTTGTAAAACAAGGCGACTCATTGTATCAAATTGCCAAATTGTTCAATACGACCGTAGCCGATATCAGCGATGCCAATATGTTGACGAGTTCCACGATTTATCCTGGGCAAGTCTTATTAATACCAAAAGCCGGGATGCAACAATTCACCGTTTTTGAGGATTATCGAACTGTAGAAGGAGATACGATTGTGGGAATTGCTCAAAAGACCGGCACTACTCCGGCGCTGCTCGGAACATATAATGATTTTGGTGCATTGAAGTTAGAGAAAAACCAAGTCGTCAAAATCCCGCGCCGCGGCAGTACTTACCAAATTGTGGAAGGAGATACGGTTAGCAGAATTATTAATCAAACCGGCAAAACCGCCCAGGAGTTGTTGGAATTAAATGCCAGCAACTGGTTGAAAAAAGGCGCAACGATTCGTATCACTTAATCAAGGGGGAAACCGCCAAAAAAGGCTTTTGGGCCTTTTTTTTCTTTGGCGTATAATAGACAATGGTTTCAAGGAAAATATGATATAATATACATAAATACTCGATGATTAGAAAGTAAGTGATTTGTTTATGGAAAATAAAGAAATAGTAACCGTTATCGGTGCGGGGCTGGCAGGGAGCGAAGCAAGTTATCAACTGGCTAAGCGGGGATTTAAAGTAAAACTATATGAAATGCGTCCGAAAAAAATGACTCCCGCCCACCAAACGGGACTTTTTTCCGAACTCGTCTGCAGCAACTCCCTTAGAGCGAGTTCCCTGGAGAATGCGGTTGGGGTGTTGAAGGAAGAGATGCGCCTGCTAGATTCCTTAATCATGAAAGCAGCCGATGCCACGAGAGTGGAAGCGGGCGGAGCTTTAGCAGTGGATAGAGAAAAGTTTGCTTCCTACATTACCGAAACTTTAAGAAACCACCCCAATATCGAAATCGTCAACGAAGAAGTAACGCGTATCCCCAAAGAGTATGTCATTATAGCAACAGGACCCCTAACCAGCGATGCCTTAAGCAAAGAAATCTCGCTAATGCTGGGTGAAGAAGATTTGTTCTTTTTTGATGCGACGGCGCCGATTGTAACAGCGGAATCAATCGATCGCGCCATCGTTTTTGAAGCTTCCCGTTACAATAAAGGCGAAGCTGCCTACCTCAACGCCCCCATGAGCGAAGAAGAATTTACTCGTTTTTATGAATTTTTGCTTTCCGCTTCCACCGTGGAAACCAAAGACTTTGAAATCAAAGTGTTTGAAGCCTGTATGCCGATTGAAGAAATGGCCAAACGAGGCAAAGATACTTTATTGTTTGGTCCGATGAAACCGGTTGGTTTAATTGATCCAAAAACCGGAAAACGGGCGTTTGCGGTGGTACAACTCCGAAAAGATAATGCGATTGGCAGTTTATACAATATTGTCGGTTTTCAAACCCATTTGAAATTCCCGGATCAAAAGAAACTGATTTCCCTTATCCCGGGTTTGGAAAAAGCGGAAATTGTGCGGTACGGAGTAATGCATCTCAATACCTATATCAATTCGCCGAAACTATTAAACCCAGGGTTTCAATATAAAAATAATCACAAAGTGTTTTTTGCGGGGCAGATGACCGGCGTGGAAGGCTATGTGGAATCTGCTTCCAGCGGCCTTGTGGCAGGAATCAATATGGCTCGGATGTTGGAAGGCAGACCCTTTATGAGTTTAAGTTCAAATTGCGCTATCGGCTCTTTATCGCTTTATGTCACTACCTCTGCTATTAAGAAATTTGAACCGATGAATGTAAACTTTGGTTTGTTTAGTCCGTTAAACGAAAAAATGCCGAAAAAATTTCGTAAAATAGCTTATGGCCAAAGAGCCTTAGAAACGCTTAAGGAAATAATAGATAAAGAAAAAATTTAATCAAGGAGTTTTTAATGTGAAAGTCGAGTTAGCGACCAAGCTGCGGGTTGCACAAACTGCGATGGTTTTTTAAATAACAAAAATGTTTAAAAAGAAACAAAAGTAGGGGATTCGTCAAACATTAAATATACCATTTTAGGTTTCCTTGTTCTTTGGTTGGTTTGGAAAAAAGAATATCCCCAAAGGGCTAGAGCACTAGGACAAGGAGCCTAAGTTTCAACAAAAGTATTATTCATTTTATGCTTAATCGCTTTTGGGCTTTTGGTTATTCTTTTAATTTAGGGTTTGATTTTTGTTGCCCCTTTTATCTTATAGCTTAATTTATAAAATTTAAACATTTTTATAAATCTGTCAAAAAGCTAAAAATAATTAAAGAATAATTAAGGCAACAATAAAAATTATTGTACTCACTGAGGTGCTCTGTAAAAAGATTTTTAACGGTTGCAGTATTGCAGCAGTATCATAAAAATCTCGATTAGATCGACCGAAAAACTTTGATATAGCGTTATTTTTGCGATTGTGTTAGTGATAGAATCATTTTTGCTTTTTGGTGTTTAAAAAACAAATGGAACTAAAAAATTTTCAAACAAATTTTTTAGTTTTTTTATATAAAAATGGACATATTTTGGAAATAATTGTATAATGAAAAAAATACTAGGGGGGGTAAAATGAAGTATATTATTGGATTAGATCTTGGTATAAATAATGTGGGATGGTCCATTATTAACCAGGAAACAAATGAAATTGAGGATTATGGTGTAGTGCGCTATCAAGAGAGTAGTGATGCGCAAGAGCGCCGTAGACTTCGAGCAGCCCGAAGATTACGTAATCGCCGATTGCATCGTGTTGAAAGATTAGCATTGCTATTTAAGGAGAATGGGATTCCAACTCAAAGAACCATTGAGCCTGAACTATTACTTAAAAGAACAAAAGGACTAAAAGAAGAAATTTTTGTTCAGGATATTATTAATATTATTTATTATTTTGCAGTTCATCGCGGGTATATTCCATTTGATGATGAGAAATTGGATAGGGAAGTGGTTAATTTAGAGGATGGTCAATTTCCATGTGAATATATTTTTAGCGAATATAAAAAAAATGGAAAATACCGAAACTCCGAAAAGTTAATAAAATGTTCGGATAATATTCGCGAGATTAAAAAGCTTTTGGAAACTCAAAGAAAATATCACCCAAAGTTTACAATCGAATTAACGGATAAAATTATCGAGATTATTACAAGTAAACGGAAATTTTATGAAGGTCCTGGAGGAGCAAGAATTAATCAATTGACTCCTTACGGCCTCTTTAGAACAGTTGCCGATTTGGAACAATATAAAGTTAATCCAAACAAATTCAAGTATTTATATGAAAAACTAATAGCAAAATGCAAGATAGCTTTAGGCGAAACTTGTGCGCCAAGGATAAATTATTTTGCAGAAGAGTTTAATTTCTTTAACGATTTTATTAATATGAGGGTAAAAGAAGTCTCTTTACTTCCTCAAATATATTCATATAAAGTTGACGAAAAAGGAAAATTCATAGAAGAAACGATATTAGAAATTAGAGATTATGTTTTAAGTAATGAAACAATTCGGCTTGATAAGATGTTTAAACAAATCCTAGGAATTGGTATTGATAATATTGAAGGCTATCGCATTGATAAAAATAAAAAACCGGAAGTTTCATTATATAACTTTTACAAATATGTAAGAAAGCAATTTGCTCAAAATGGTTTGAACCCAATTTGGTTATTTGACAAGGAAAAAGTCATTTACAATAAAACAATGTATGTTTTAACAGTAGTCCCTTCTAGTGTGCAAATTGAAGAGATGCTAAGTGAAAGAGTTTCTGAATACTCGTTCTCCCCAGAGGAGATTAAGGTACTTAAAGAAATCAAAACAAAGAAGCTCACAAACAATACATCGCTGTATCATTCATTAAGCGTAAAAGTGCTGAAAAGAGCTTTATCTGATATGAAAAAAACACAGTACCAATTAAATTACATGCAACTAATGAAGAAATTAGATTACGAGAAAGAAGCCAAGGAGTTCTTTGAAGCAAACTATACCAACCGAACAGTTGCTCCATATTTTATTGAAAAGAAATACATTGATGATTTAATCGCAAATCCTCAAGTTAAAAAAACTCTCAGAAAAGCCATAAGCGTTATTAATGCAATTATAAAAAGGTATAAGGAATACCCGACAATAATTGCTATTGAATCCACAAGAGAAATGAATAGCAAAGCAAAAAAGGATGCTATTGTAAAAGAACAGGCGAAACTTGAGAAATTACGAAAAGACGCAATAACTTTTTTAGAGGAAAATGATATTAAGGTAAATGAAGCTAATATTCTCAAAACCATGTGTTATAAGGAAACAAATGGCCACTGTATGTATTGTAACAATCCAATTCAAGCATCCCAATTAACTACTCTTGAAATCGAACATATCCTTCCTATTTCTCAATCTTACGATGATTCCTTTGATAATCTTACAGTTGCTTGTTTAAAATGTAATAAAGAAAAATCAAAAAAGACACCATACGAATTTTTAACAAGTATTAATTCATACGAACCGTTTAAAGAGCGAGTCATTGAATTACCAATCTCCGACAAGAAAAAAAGCAATTTGCTTTTTGAAGGAGATATTTCAAAGTATGAGTTGAAGTTCATTAATCGCAATTTACGGGATACTGCTTATGGTTCGATGGCTTTAGTTGAAGAATTAAGAAAATTTAATGTTTTTTTGGAGAGGAGAGCAAATCGTTACATTAACTTGGTAACAATTCCTGGTCAATTGACTTCAAGGATTAGGAAAAAACATGAATTAGAAGAAAAAGATCGTACTCAATTGTATCATCATGCAATAGATGCAACAATTGTTGCCAGTATAGCAAATACCCCATTTGGGGAATTGTTAATTAAAGGTCAAAATGATGCGAAATTCTGGTTTGAAAATAAAGAAAAAAGAATTGAACTTGGTGGAATGCTGCCGAAAATAACGTTAAAAAATATTGAAAATATTAGAAAAATAAATGAATCCAATATTAAACGTTCCTTTGAAGTGCGTAAAAGCATCAACCAACAAATATCTAACCAAAATCCAATTAAGTTAGTTTGGTTAGGAAACGATTACTATAAAGTCCAACAAATCAACAACATTTATGAAGAAAAGAAAAATGATAACTTTATTAAATTATTTGACGAAAATGACAAAAAAATGATTTTGTTATGTGAACTTGAGGATCCAAAATTATTCAAACGATTGAAAGAAATCTTTTTCTCTAATTTAAAAGCTAATAAAAACCCTTTTTTGGAATATTGTTTATTTGAACACGGAATTGAATCAACTCCAAATTCGTTTAATTATTTAATTCACGGAATAAAAAAATCACCCAAAAACCCAAAAAGCCCAATAGTAAAAAGATTACGTTATCTAGAAAAAAGAACTAGCCCTTACATTATTAAGAAGGATTACCCAAACCGAAAGAAAAATGAATTAGGAGAATTTGTTACACCCAAAGTTAAGGAAAAAACAATCTATGGTTTGGATCAATTAAGCCAATATTGCACAGAAATCTATTATAATTATGAAACGCAGAAATTTATCTTTTTACCTATTTTCATGGTCAGTGTAGATGTAAACTCTAAGAAAATTAACCGGGATGAACATTATTTTAAGGAAACTTATGAAAGGTTGATTGGAAATAAAAAACCAAAATATATTGCAACCTTATACAACGGTAGTTGGTGCGAGATAACTAAGAAAAATAATCAAACCGCTGAAGGCCGATATATTGGGTATCATAAAACCAATAATTTACTTACCTTTGGAAAAGATGGAGAATATTCAAGTTCTGCGCCATTATATATGTCACCCAATGATAAACGTATAATAATTTATGGTTTTAATATTTTGGGAAAAAAGTACAAAATACTTGACTCGAATGACATCATATAGTATAATAAAAGTGCGCTAGACGTAGCGTATAACACTCAAATTTCACAGTCGTTCCTATTATAACACGAATGTGGAACCCAGGGAGAGGAGTCAAATCCTCTCTTTTTTTGTTCTTTGGAGGAAATATGGGTTGGAGATATGTTTGTATTGATGAAGCAAGTCGAATAAATTACCGTCTTAATAATATTGGTATAGTTTATAAAGATGAAACGATTTGGATTAATCTTGATGAAATAGATACTGTTATTATTACCGATTCTCGTTGTAATACATCAATAAAGCTTTTACAAGAGTTAGTGGAAAAAGGAATTAGCGTGATTATATGTTCAAATAACCACATGCCAGTAGGTTTATTTTTACCTTTTCAAAATCATAGCCGTAGTTCAAAATATAATAAATGCCAATTGGAATGGTCAATTGCAATCAAAAAAACAGTTTGGAAAGAAATTGTAAAGAATAAGATAGCTTTACAGAGTGCAGTCCTTCAAAAGTGGGGTAGAACAAATAAACTTCCGTTGTTAACGCAATATTTAATGGAAGTTGAAGACGGAGATCCAACCAATCGTGAGGGTTTGGCTGCAAAAGTATATTTTCGCGAATTGTTTGGTGAAGGTTTTTCGCGAGAAAGAAGAGACGAAGGAATCATAAACTCATCGTTAAATTACATTTATCAAATTGTCAGATCAAAGATTGCTCAAGTAATTGTTGGGCATGGATATATTCCGAGTTTAGGTATTTTTCATATCAGCGAATATAATTATTTTGGGTTTGCAGATGACTTGATAGAAGTATTTAGACCAATATGCGATCATTATGTTATGAAACTTTTGCAAAAGGAGGATGTTAAGTTTATGTCACCAATTTTTAAAGAAAAATTGGTTGGTATTTTGCTTGAAAAAGTTGAGATAAGAGGTACCAAGCAAAAGATATCAGAAGCAATTAAAATATTTGTTCGTTCAGTTACAGATGCTTTAACCAGTCAAAAACTGGATACACTTCAATTTCCCTTATTTGTTTATGAAAAGTGATTATCGAAAGATGAGAATGATTTTGTTGTTTGATTTGCCGGTTACAGAGGAAGATGATTTGAGGAGTTATCGTATTTTTGTAAGGCAGTTAAAAAAGATTGGGTTTTATATGCTTCAATATTCTGTCTATGTTAAATCACTAACAAATGCTTCTGATTTTGATAAGGTTGGCGTTAAAGTTATTAATATATTGCCAAAAAGAGGAAATATAATCATTCTAAAGCTTACAGAAAAGCAATATAACGATATGATTTATTTAAGTGGCGAAAAGAACCGTCATGACATGATAGTTGGTTCTAAAGAAATAGTTTTTTTCGGAGGTGACGCCCTTGATTGAGTTGAATATTATTTCAGATAAAGTAAAAGTTGATTCCTTATTTCTCGAAAAAAAGAATAATATAATTGTTGAGAATTACCATGTCCTACAAAACTTTCTTTCGGTTTTCTTTGATATTAACAACCCTAACAATTCAATTGAAATAGGTAATAAAAAAATTGATTCCAAAAAAGCATATGTATTAAATTTGCTTGATTATGAAAGTTTGTTTCTTCAAACAAGTTTAAAAAAAGGATCACTTATTTATGATTATGTAATTAAGGAAATTGAGGATAAACTTGATGAGGCAAATGATCAAATAAATCAATTTCTTGACAGAATTTTTAGCGAAACCGTCAGTAATTCAGTTATTAATTATAATTTGACATTTGATATTGATGTGGTCAAATTAGCAACACAATTTGGAGAGTTTGAGAATAAAATTGATTCTCGAGAATATCTAAAAGTAATCAAGGTTTTACTCCAATCTTTCATAGAAAAAAACAAAAATAAAACAATGATAGTATTAACGAATGAAAATATTATTGGCACTGTTTTAGATGATATGGACAGTATTATTATCTTTAATATGTATGCCAAAAGTGGTTATAATGTTTTTATTGATGAACAGGTTCTAAATTTTGATTTTCATGTTGTTTATAACCATATAAAACTAAACTGGCCAATTGATTTGGAAAGGCAAAAGATTAATGAAATAGTAGACAGGTACATTGGTGTTTTTCACGCAAACAAATTAACAGAAATTTACGATATAGAAATGTATATAGCAGGGGTTTTATTCAATAAAGTTATGCACATTGATAGGAAATTAATGTTTAAAGGTAATTTATTAGAAATAGCTGAGCCATATCGCGAGTATATTAAAAGCATTGAAATTACAAATTGATTATGATATAATCAATATATAACACTAAAAGAGCCTGTTTGGGACGCTAAACAAGGCACAGCAACCGGATTTTGAGGTTTTAGGATGCTGTGAAATTTGAGTGTTATAAAGCT